>NZ_JBXAWS010000009.1:0-176358 GCF_057292075.1 Stenotrophomonas sp. 1L-E-5-B-C3 | reverse complement strand
TAAACAAAGGAGTTCTGGAGGTGCGAGCCACGCTCGGTTTTTTGGACTTGGTTTGTGGAGATTCGGTCCGTGCTCGATTGTTTTTGCAAGCAGCAGTCGAGCGTTCCTCGACTCTACAGAAGGCCATAAGCAGCCGAGCCTGGGCTCGGCGCTACATTTCCGAAGGCGCAGCGCGGAATCCACTGAACACCGACTCGGCGGCAAACCCCACGCCACCCAGCAGCACGCCGAAATACACCACCGTAGCCACCACGAAACCATAACCAGCCGCCACCGCCGCACCATCGCGCTGGATGAAGCCAATCGCAAACGACATCAGCGCCAGTGCCGGCAACGTGTTGCTGAACGGAATCGGCCCGGCCGGCGCCATCAGCAGCAGGGTCGCGAACACCAGCATCAGGTTGTTCAGGCGCATCATCTTCTTCGAGCGCACCATCACCGCCAGCCGCATCGGCCGCGACAGGCGCTCCATGCGGTGCACCCACTTCAGCGCACGGCCCAGGTTGGCCTTCAGCTTGTCGGTGGCGATCTCGCGGCGTGCCAGCTTCTGCGGCACCCACAGCGGCCGGTTGCGTACGCGGCTCAGGCCGATCAGCAGGATCGAGGCACCAAACACCGTGCTCAGCCCCGGAATCGACACCGGAATGATGAAGATGGCCGAGAGCAGGATCACGATCAGCAGCAGGCCTTCATCGCCCAGCGCGCTGAGCAGGGTACCGACGCTCACCTGGTCGCCGGGCAGCTCGTCGATCATCTGCTCGATCTGCTCGGCCAGGGGCGCGCTGTCATTGGTTTCGGGGGCACGGTAGGTCATGCGTCGCAAGGTTCTCCAGGGAAGGGCGGTCAGCGGGCCGTCCTGCGGTGGGGGACGCACAGGCTCCCGCAGTATCCCGGCCAACGTGGGCAAAGAGGTGAACCGGGCATGAGGGGTTAAACTGGCGTGCCCCGCACGAGTTGAACGCAATGGACATGGGCCGCAGGCAATCGACCATCGAACTGGTCGCCATCGATATGGATGGCACCCTGCTGGACCCCACCCACACGCTCACCGCGCGGGCCAAGCAGGCGATCGCGCAGGCGCGCGCGCTGGGCGTGCACATCGTGCTGACCAGTGGCCGCCCGGTTCCCGGCCTGGCGCCGTTCCTGCACGTGCTGGGCATCACCGGCGACGACGACTACTGCATCGCCTGCAATGGCGGCCTGGTGCAACGCATCGGCACGCGTGAAACCGTGGTCGAGTATCCGCTCAGCTTCGACGACTTCCTGTTCTGCGAGCAGGTGGCCCGCGACCTGGGTGTGCACTTCCAGGCGCTGGACAGCCGGCGCATGTATACGCCCAACCAGGACATCAGCTACTACACCGTGGCTGACTCGCATCTTTCGCGGATGCCACTGTCGTACCGCCGCGTGGCCGACATGGACCCGTCCATGTCCTTCATCAAGCTGATGATGATCGACGCGCCCGACGTGCTGGATGCCGCCATCGCGCGTCTGCCCACCGAACTGACCGAGCGCTTCGCGGTACTGAAAAGCGCACCGTTCTTCCTGGAAGTGTTCGACCACCGCGCCGGCAAGGGCCCGAGCCTGCAGAAGCTGGCCGAGCACCTGGGCATCGACCGCGCCAACGTGATGGCCATCGGTGACCAGGAGAATGACCTGACCATGCTGCAGTACGCCGGTACCAGCGTGGCGATGGGCAATGCCATCGACGCGGTAAAGGCGGTGGCGCGGTTCGAGACCACCACCAATGCAGACGAAGGCGTGGCGCGCGCCATTGAGCGTTTCGTCCTGCAGTAACCGCGCGCCTCTATGCCCTGGTAGGTGCCAACCTTGCACGCCCCGGTAGGTGCCAACCTTGGTTGGCACACACAAGCGGCAAGCGCCGACCAAGGTCGGCCTCTACCAGACCCCATCCGCCCCGGTAGGCGCCAACCTTGGTTGGCACACGCGCACCGTATGCGCCGACCCAGGCTATACCCACGTATAGCCCACCCATCCCCATCGCCATCCGCGCTGTACCACCGCGCAATGGCGAATGCGGCAGTGCGATGCAAGAATTTCGCACGTCGAAATCACCCCATCGAATCCCGCAGCAGATGATCGTCCTCGTCTGCTGACCGGCGCGCACCGCGCCGTCACTCCCTCAACGCAATCGCATCGCCAGCCAAAGCGCCGACACCGGTGCTGCAACGTGCTGGGCGTGCGCCTGCGCCGCTCTCTCCCTGCACCCTGGATCTGCCCATGAACACCCCACCCACGACGCGCCTCGCCCTTGCCATCATCACGGCCATCGCCGCACCGGCGTATGCCGCAGAAACGCACGACGCAGCACATGACACCCCCACCACCTTGAACGCGCTGCAGGTGATCGCCACGCCGCGCGGCGCCGCCGTTGCACCCACCCAGGTGGTCGGTCCCAACCGCTACATCATCAAGGCGGAAGACCTCGACGCGATGGTCACCGGCAACAACGGCCTGGCCATGCTGAAGCAGGTACCCGGCGCCAGCTACACCGCCACCGACGGGCTGGGCCTGGACATCTCGGCCACCAGCCTGTTCGTGCGCGGCTTCCGCATGAACGAAATGGGCATCACCTTCGAAGGCGTGCCACTGAACGACAACGGCTTCCTCTCGCTCACCGGCACCAGCGTGGTGAACGTGGGCGTGCCCGATGGCATCGGCGCGATCACGGTCAGCCCCGGCGGCGCACCGGTCAGCGTGTTCTCCAGCAGCGTCAACGGCGGCAGCCTGGAATACCGCCTGCGCGAGCTGCAGGACACGCCCAGCCTGCGCGTGAAACAGGGCGTGGGCAGCAACAACACGTTGGTCACCACCGTGTCCGGGCAGAGCGGCCAACTCGGTGAGCACGGCCCGAAGGTGCTGGTCGACCTGCAGCGCGTGTCCGCCGACAAGTACCAGGGCGAGGGCACCCAGAACTTCCTGCGCGGCGACCTGAAGCTGCAGCAGGACGTTGCCTGGGGCGACTTCACCGTGTTCCTGTCCGACAGCAAGGCCAAGGTCTGGGGTTACAACAACATTTCGTTCGACATGATCCGCAAGCTGGGCTGGAAGGCCGACATCTTCTATCCCGATTATGCCTGGGCGTGGTACGTGGCCTCGCCGGAGAATGCGGACAAGTCCTGCGGCGCCTATACCTGCGGTGAGCTGTCCGAACTGATCCCGTACGACACCGGCCAGATCACCCGCGACCGCGTGTCCTCGATCAACCATCGCTTCCAGATTACCCCGGCCCTGAGTGGCAACGTGCAGCTGTACAACGCCAACAGCCACACCCAGGCCACGCTGACCGATCCGACCGTGCCGTCGCCCAACGGCGCACCGTTCTCCGAACAGGTACAGACGCCGCGTGTGAATCGCCTGGGCGGCATGCTCAACCTGCAGTTCGAGACCGGCGCGCACACCTTCACCGCTGGCTTCTGGCAGGAGAAGAGCAAGGCCGCGGCCAAGACCGAGTGGTACCAGCAGCCGCTGCTGGGCGAGGGCCCGCCGCTGAAGGCCACCGGCCCGTTCGATGTGTATGGCCCCGCGTTCAAGACCGACAACGCATCGAGCTGGGTGACCCGCTCGCGCCAGTTCTACCTGCAGGACGACATCGTGTTGAACGACACGCTGAAGCTGGGCGTTGGCTTCAAGGCCGTGGACTTCCGCACCAGCGGTGGCGGCCTGGGTGATGCCAAGGACCGGCCGGTGAACGGCACGCTGCGCGCGAAGAGCAACTTCCTGCCGCATGTCTCGCTGTTCTGGAGCCCGACCGAATCCACCGATGCCTTCATCGACCTGGCCAACACCATGAACGGCTACCGCGTGGCCCAGCGCGGCAACATCGGCTACACCGCCTCGGCGTGGACCATCACCGACCAGGAAGAGTTCGACCGCGTGGCCGGCACGCTGCGCCCGGAGAAGAACTGGAACCTGACCGTCGGCGCGTCGCATCGCTTCGACCGGCTGACAATCACCGGCGATGTGTTCTACAACGACATCCGCAACCGCCTGCTGTCGGCGGCCATCGGCACCCAGTTCGCGCAGATCAACACCGTGCGGCTGATGCCGAAGATGCACGTGATCGGTGCCGACCTGGGCATCACCGCCGACCTGACCGATCACCTGCAGTTCTACCAGGGCGTAGCCGTGGCCCGTTCGTACTACGACAGCGATTTCGTGGTGGGCGACACGGTGTACCCGATCAAGGGCAACGCCCAGCCGGGCTACCCGCAGATCTCGCTGGTCAGCGACCTGTCGGCGCATTTCGGTGACTGGCGCTTCGGTGCCACCAGCACCTCCTATCTGCGCCAGCCCTTCACCTACGAGAACGACATCCGCGTGCCGACCTTCTGGCAGGTCAACACCTATGCCGCCTACCGCTTCGGTGCGGACAGCGCGGTGCCGGGGCTCGAGCTGCGGCTGGACGTGAGCAACCTGTTCAACCGCCACAACATCGGCACCGCCACCATCGCCGGGTCGTCGTTCTCGGGGGATTACCAGACCCTGCAGCGCAGCGCGCCCCGGCAGCTGATGTTCAGTACGTCGATGGCGTTCTGAGGTAACGAAGGGCGGGGTCAGAGCCCTTTGCGGTGCAAAGGGATCCGACCCCAAACCCATCCAGAAACCCGTCTTGCGCAATGGGCAGCGATTTTCTGGCGGCGACGCAAGGTTCCCACAATGTTGCTGGGTCATCCTGTCTACATGGCTCAGTACAACCCGCGATCACCGTTGTTCGACATCCGGAGCCCGGGACGGCCCCGGCAGGCGCTGTCCGCAGCGCCTGTGATCGACCTGCAGGCCGAGTACCAGTTCTGGCACGTCTACGAGCGCGTGGTGCGTCCGTTGCCCGGTGGCGGGCTGCGGCTGGCCTGGCTGGTGTGCCAGAAGGTGTACCGGGACCGGTGGCAGCACCCGCACGACAGCGACGAGGCGGCGTTGTCGCGGGTGTTGTTCGGCGGGAACATGACGGCTGACCGGGCGTCGGAGCTGGCGGAGCTGCACGCGCTGGTCAGCCGTCGGGTGGCGTTGCTGGCGAGGCGTGGGCGGGTGGATTCCGCGGCGTGATGCCTGCCCTTGGTGGGGTCGACTGTTAGTCGACCGCTCTTTGCATCTACTTCACAGAAGGCCGCGCTTCGCGCGCGAGTCGACCAACGGTCGACTCCACCAAGAGCCAACCCGACCGGCATTTCTAAGGCTTTCCCCGATCCAACTGCCGATACCCGATCGCCTCAGCCAGATGCGCCGTCTGGATCGTTTCACAACCCGCCAGATCAGCAATCGTGCGCGCCACCCGCAGAATCCGGTGCATCGCCCGCGCAGAAAGCTGCAGACGCTCAATCGCCTGCTCCAACAGATCCTGATCGGCCTCGCTCAGCTTCGTGCACGCCCGCAGCGCCGCCGGTGGCAGATGGGCATTGAGCCCGCCACGCGCCTGCTGCCGGGCGTGCGCGGCTTCCACCCGTGCGCGTACAGATGCACTGGGCTCACCCAGCGGCGTGCTCTCGCGCAGCTCCACCGCATCCATGCGCGTCACGCCGATATGCAGATCGATGCGGTCCAGCAACGGACCGGACACGCGTGCGCGATAGCGGTTGATCCGCTCATCGCTGCACAGGCAGCGATTGCTGCGGTCACCGGCCCAGCCACACGGGCAGGGGTTCATCGCTGCCACAAGCTGGAACCGCGCCGGATACTGCACGCTGCGCGCCGCGCGGGCGATGCGAATGTGGCCGGACTCCAGCGGCTCGCGCAGGGTTTCCAACGCACTGCGGTTCCACTCTGGAAGCTCATCGAGGAAAAGGACACCATGATGGGCCAGTGAGATTTCACCGGGGCAGGGGGGATTGCCGCCACCCACCAGCGCCGCCGCGCTGGCGCTGTGATGTGGCGCCCGAAAGGGCCGCTGCCGCCAACGCCGTGGGTTCAGCCCTTCACCACTCACCGAGGCAATCGCGGCCAGCTGCAGCGCCTCAGTCTCTTCGGTATCCGGCAACAGGCTGGGCAGGCGCGAGGCCAGCAGTGTCTTGCCGCAGCCAGGACTGCCGATCAACAACAGATGGTGCCCACCCGCTGCGGCCACTTCCAACGCGCGCCGTGCGTGCGCCTGCCCGCGCACGTCGGCCAGATCGGGCAGTGGCAACGGTGTCGTGTACACGCGCTCTACGGGCGGCAGCAGGCGTGGGTTCCCCAACCCAGCGCAGCATTCCAGCAACGTGCGCGCCACTCGCACATCAGCGTGCTCGGCCAGAGCTGCTTCTGCCGCATTCCCGGGTGGCACCACCAGAATGCGTCCGGCTTCGGCCGCCGCAATCGCTGCCGGCAGCGCTCCGGTCACCGGGCGCAGTTCACCGGTCAGGCCAAGCTCGCCCAGGAATTCGTACTGCAGCAGCGACTGCGGATCGACCTGGCCGCTGGCCGCCAGAATGCCCAAGGCAATCGCCAGGTCGTAGCGACCACCCTCCTTGGGCAAGTCGGCAGGCGCGAGATTCAACGTGATGCGTCGCTGCGGAAAGTCGAAGCGTGCGCAGAGCAGGGCGGCACGGACGCGCTCGCGCGATTCGCGCACACTGGTCTCGGCCAAGCCCACGATCTGAGTGACAGGAAGGCCGCCAGAGAGATGCACTTCCACCCGCACCAGCGGGGCATCGACCCCGGCGCGGGCACGGCTGTAGACCAGCGCCAGGCCCATGTGTGGTTTCCCGTTTAAAGACATTGAATAGTGCAACAGCAATCGGCGGTCAGCCATCGGGGACTGCATCAGACGCGGCTAGGAAATGCCCTAACGTTGAATGAAAGTTGTGATGGGCAACGCAGCGACGCCCGTCACTTTGGACATTGAAGTAGGCGTTGATCGAGATGTGGGAAGTTGGAGTCAGTAGTCGGGTCCCGGGCAAGCCCGAATCATCGTGTACGAACGCACAGGCGAATCTTCTTTGGTTGATGGAACATCATGGATTCGGGGAATTCCAAGTTCCGGCTCTAAAGCGTTGCCTCATAGAAACGGGTCCACGTGACCAAAAGACGAGTAGCGCTAATCGTCAACCGTTGTTCCCGCCAAAGTGACGCATATGGCTGAAAATTAGATGTCCCAATGCGCGGCTGATGGGTGAATATGAAATTCAAGATCTGACCAAAACCCTTTACATCACGGTGTTTGCAAGTCTGCGAGAAAGGAATGGAGCGCCGATAGGAAAAATCAATTGTCATTTCATTGATGTCGGTGAAAGAAGAGTATCCAACACTGAGTCCATCGTGATCCGGAGAAGGGCGGTAGAAATCCAAAAGTTCGATGCCTTGTTCTTATCTGCCTATCAGGGAGATTGCGACAGTAATGTCGGTGCGGCGTCTGGCAATTGGATGCAGCTGCTATGCAGTATCTCTGGCGGGCCGAAAGTAAGTCGCTCGTTCCACATGTTGAGAAATTGGTTCTCAGCCTGTGAGTCTCTAAGGATCAGTTTCCGGTTCTGGTGAGTACATGTGGAGCAATGATGTGTGCTGCCATTCCCTGCCGTTGGCGGTGCACGATGAAAATTATGAGAGGAATTTCTATGGCGAAGAAGTGATGGAGTGAGTTCAGATGCTCAATTGCCCCATCTCCTGGGATCAGGAACATTTCTCCCCGGCGTGGTCTTATCCATCCTTCTCCGCGTACCAATCTGCGCGTCTGATCATTCAGATGCGCAGTGTGCCGCCGATTACCCAACCTTTGGCTGGGGTTGATCGGAAATTCGTAGTCAACCAAGGAGGAATGTCATGAATCGTGTACTGAATCTGCAGCGTTTGGCCTTCGATACCAATGTCAGCCTGATGGGCAATAGCTGCAGCAGCTCCACACACAGCTGCTGTGATGGCAGCGTAGAGGATCCGCGGCTGTAATAGCTGTTGCTGCATGACGTGTCGCCGCCGGCTTCCTAGGTGTCCCGGCTACACCACATGTATTGCCACACCAATCTGATCGATCTACCGCAAGGGATTCATCATCGACGCTATCGACCCAGCGACATGGCCGAGAGTGACTCATCGGCGAATCTCCTATCAGAAAGAGGATCCTTCATTGAATCGAGTTCTCAACTTGCAGAGACTGCTTGTGGAAAGCACCGGGTCTGCGCTTGCCAACAGCTGTACCAGCTCCCAGCACAGCTGCTGCGCCACGCCTGTGGAAGGAGAGCGTTAACACAAGAGTCGTCAGCTGATCGTGTGATCCGCCAGCTGTCGTGAGTAAGTGCCAACTCAGGGGGCGCGCTCATCCAGGGCGATGAGCCAAGGAGAGTGACGCTACCTTGAGTCACTAAGGAGAGAAAGAATGAATCGTGTACTGAATCTGCAGCGCCTGTCTCTGGATACCTCGTTAAGCCTGATGGGCAACAGCTCTACCAGTTCGACCCATTCATGCTGCGGCCCCACGGAGGAGCAGAAACTGCAGTAGTTGACCTAAAGGAGGGCGCCGGATATCTGGCGCCCTCCCATGACAATGCCGGCTGCCAGTGCTCGGTTGGAGACTGCGGGCCGATCATCTCCAAGGATAGCGCGTGATGTCTTCCAGAAAACCTACGCTGCGCGAGCTGCGGCATGTTGACAAGGTCAACTTCATCAGCAGCGACGAGCGCTTCTACGAGCCGAACTACGAGCATTACAGGCCGAGCGATGAGCTAGTGTCGATTGTTGATCAGCTTCTAGTGGCGCATGGGCAAGGCTGGGGCATTCGCCGGATCGGAGTGTGGTCCCATGTCTTGCCACTCGCGAGGTCTGGCTCGCGGTCGCTTCCAGCTCAGGGTTGGAAGATCCATTTGTCAGCAATCGAAGATAACTGCAAGCAGATTCTTCAGCGTGTTGCTGAGCTTCTGCTTCAGCGTGATGTGGAGTTTAAGTTCGCCAACGACTGCCGCACGATGAGGATGATGACATCCAAGCGTTGGCCCCGAGGTGGATCTGGGAAGTTCATTACGGTCTACCCACATACGGAGACTGAGTTCAAAGAACTCATCGAGCTGATGTACCAAGAGGTGGGGGCGAATGTCGGATCTTACATCCTGTCCGACAAGCGCTACAAAGACAGCCGCTGTATCTACTACCGGTACGGCGGCATCATCCAAGTGAACCGTCTGGACTTCATGGGAAGAATGATCCCGATGCTTGTTTCACCGTCAGGAGACCATGTCCCTGATCATCGGACCCCGTACTTCGAGACTCCTGAGTGGGCTCAGGATCCCTTCCTTGCCGAGGAAGAGGAAACAGGGGAGATGGTCTTGAACAACGGTCGCTACTTGATCGAGAGCGCGCTGGGCTTCTCGAACACTGGTGGAGTGTACCTGTCAAAGGACACTCTCACCGGTCGCCAAGTCGTCATCAAGGAGGCCAGGCCCCATGTGGAGCTCTATGAAAATGGCGGAGATGCAACCACCCGCCTGAAAAGAGAGATGTCGAATCTGAGCATCCTCGGTCCGCTGGGAGTCGCCCCTGCAGTCTTGGACTCTTTCTGGGATTGGGAGAATTTCTACCTCGTTGAGGAGCATTTCGATGCTCTCGACATGCGGCAGGTCATGCTCCAGTTCTCGCCGCTGATGACGGTGCGCCCAACGGTGGCAGACAGTGAGAAGTTCTATGGGATGTATCGAACGATCTTCATTAATCTCTTCAGAGTCGTTGATCTGGCGCATAGGGCAGGAATGGTTATTGGCGATCTATCACCCCCAAATATTCTGGTTAAGAAGGAATCCCTGGAGGTGCGGTTGATTGACCTGGAAGCTGCATTCCGACCGTCTCATGGAGAATCCGACGACATCCATACACCTGGATTCAGAAGCAAGATGAAGAGCAGGACAAAGGTAAGCAGCATCGAGGATGACCTGTACGCAGTTTCGGCGATCATGATGTACTCCATGTTTCCGATCGTGGCGATGGCGTATGTCAGAGACGACCTCTTCGACAACGTCCTTCCCATTCTCGTCCAGGATATCGGCTGGGAAGGGACCCCGGTGCTCGATGTGATTCGTGGTCTCGCGCAGGGACGGATCGATCTTCGCGAGGCCGAAGAAAGGCTACAGGTAGGAGCCTCAATAGATGAGCCGTACGGTATGCGCGAGGCTTCTTCTGAGCCAGTGGAGCACTTGATAGAACGGTTGTCTAGGTTCGTTCTGATGAACTATCGACTGAATTCGAAGTACACGCTGTTTCCTTGTGACCCCTTTGCTCTCTCCACAAATGCAACTAGCTTGGGATTTGGTTCGTCCGGCGTAATCTACGCACTCACACGCGCCGGTGCCGAGGTGGCCAATGAAGTACTCGAGCGGCACTTTTCGGATGCAGGACGTCTTCATGAGGCGAACACAGCGCCCGGTGTGCTGACGGGGCTGGCGGGAATCGGATGGGCCCATTTGGCCATGGGCTACGATTCTGTCGGGCTTGGCTTCATTGACATGGCCAACAGAAGTTCAGTTCCGAAGGGCCAGATCTCGTTCTACTACGGAGCAGCCGGCATCGGAATGGCGAATCTGGCAGCCTTTCTTGCCTCGCAAGGCACGAACTATCTGGAAACTGCCTTAGAGCTCGGTCTGCAGCTGAAATCATCTGCGGTTCGTACGGAGGACGGAATCTATTGGGAGGACGACGGCGTCATTCGAGTAGGACTCGGCTATGGTCAATCCGGAGTGGCGCTTTTCTTCCTCCGGCTGTCTCAAGTGACCGGCGATTCTAAGTGGAGGGCGATAGGAGAGTTGGCACTGGCCTACGACCTGTCGAAGGGAAACGAGCTGGAGGCAGGTATCACCACGTTTGCCGCCGCACCTACTGGCCTAACCACCTACGAACCCTACGTGGAGCAGGGTACCGCAGGCATTATAAAAGTCGCCATCAGGTACGGTCTCTGGGATGTAGTTGAATCTCTGGCCTTGGATCTCTACCGCAAGTATTCCGGATTTCCGGGTCTTATTTACGGCCTTGCCGGATTGATAGACACTCTGGTAGATGCCTATGTGTATTCAGGAGATGCAAAGTACCTGAATCTGGCCAATCGCCCTTATGAGGGGCTGACCGACATCTATGTTTTTGGCGACGATGACACAGCGGCGATACCGGGAGAGAACCTGTTTCGCATTTCCTGTGACTACGCCACAGGTGTTGCTGGGGCTATCCGGGCCTTGCATCGACTGAGTTCGCCGTATCCCGATGAATTCTGTCTGGACATCTTGGACGCCCCCTTCTTGAAGGTGCAGGCAGGCCATCAGCTGGGCCCTACCCTCATGGAAGGGCCTGAGTGGGGAATAGGGCAAGAATGAGTACGCCGAGCGGCAGCACTGCGGTGGATCCTGGCCGCGGCCACACACCATGGCGTGACTTCTCGCGTTTGCTAGGCGAGAACCGGAATGAGTACGTGGCGGTGACGATCACCTCCTGTGCAATTGGTGCATTTGAAGGTCTGATACACCCCCTTCTGATCAAGGCGATTCTTGATGAGGCGTCGTTGAGGGGCGATTTTTCGCGTTTGATGTACCTGATCCTTGGCTATCTTGCGCTAGGTGTGTCGCTCAACGTGGGTGCCTACGTGACTTCGCTTTGGCAGCAGCGATTGGACAATCGCATTGTGAGGCGAGTCAGTGAGGAACTTCTGCGCGTCTTCTACAGTGAACGCTACGAAGACTTCCTGCGAAACGGAGTGGGATACTACATTTCGCGGATCAGATCTGACGTAAAGGATGGTCTGGTACCAATGCTTGCCTTGGTCAGAGGAGTTGCAGTCAAGATCTCCATGCTTGTGGCCTTGGTCATAGCACTGCTCTACATCTCATGGAAGGCCTTCGCAGTTCTTGCCGCGATCATCCCAATTGCCACGATTGTCAGCTTGGTGGTCGGCAAACGCATCAGTGCTTTGACATCTACGGAGCGGGAAAAGGAAGCCCAGGTTCTGGTTGTCCTTGCCAGAGCTGTTGGAAGCCTGAAGATGGTGGGGACGTTCGGATTGACAAGCAAGACGTTGAGTTCGTTCGATAGAGGCATGCACGGCCTCTTGGATGCAGGCTACAGTCGATTCAAGGTGGTGCGCACACTTCAAGGCGCAAGTGATCTGACGATGGTTCTGTCGGATGTCTGCTCGATATTCGTTGGTGCGATATTTGTCTTTCAGAAGAAGATGACATTTGGTTCGTTCATTGCATTCATGAACGCATTCTGGCGTGCGGCTACAACCCTAATTGCCATCTTCAAGAACTGGGCAGATCTGAAGAGCTACGGCGCCACGGTTCATCGAGTTTCAGGGTTTCTTGAGTTGCGAAAATCGTCTGAATTTAAGTATTCAGAAAGTGTCATAGCCGATCGCTTGTCCTTTAGCTTCGGCCAAACCAGCGTTCTTCGAAATGTATCCACAGTCATTGATCGGGGGCAGAGGGTTCTCGTCACTGGTGACAACGGCTCTGGAAAGACCACACTTGCCAACATCCTCGCGAGGCACCTGCTGCCCACAGCAGGCAGTCTTTCACTGCCTGCACGAATCAGCTCATCCACTCTGCCGCTCGCATTTCCTCCTCTCGCCATAAAGGACCTTGGGGTTGACGTAGAGCTTCTGAAGACACTGGCTGTATTTTCTTCAGAGATTCTTGAGGCCTATCCTGACCAGCTGTCTGCGGGTCAGCAACAGAAGGTTGCCTTGGCCATGGCACTTAGCAAGAGGGCCGATCTCTATGTATTGGACGAGCCACTTGCGAACCTGGACGCCGGCATCCAACGTATCGCCATGGATATGATCATGACGATCACGAAAGGCAAAATACTGATAATGATCATGCACGGCGGAATCGAGTACCGAAATCTGTTTGATACAACTCTTGCGCTTGAGTCAGAGAGTGCTGGGACTATGGATGAGAACGCAGTCCAGCAGGCTTAGTCGGACCCCATGGGCCGGCGCAGAACAGGTGGGACAGCACAGGAGGGTTGCTTAGATGTTTGGCTATTACGTGAAAGTTGCGCTGCATAACGCCGCAAGGAACAAGGTCATCACTGGATTGATGATCCTGGCGATATCGGTTGGCATCGGAGCGAGCATGACAACCCTCACAGTCATGCACATCCTGTCTGGAGACCCCCTTCCAGGCAAGAGCGGGCACATCTACTACCCTCAAGTTGATGTGAACCCAGAGTCCAAAGGACGTGAGCCCTATGATGTAATGGATTACCGCACCGCATTTGATCTATGGTCGGCCAAGCAGGCGGACAGCCAGGCGATGGTGGTATCCAATCCCGTCAAGGTTAGGTCAGAGCTTCCTAGCGGAGTACCGCTGATGATCTCTTCGATCTCAACAACTTCGGAATTCTTTACGATGTTCGACGTGCCGCTACAGTACGGGCGCGCTTGGGGTGCTGAGGATGACGCGCGTCGCAGCCGTGTCGCAGTGATCTCAGATCGACTCAACCAGCAGTTGTTCGGCGGCCGCAACAGCGTCGGTCAGAGCTTAAGAGTCAAAGACACGAATCTTCAGATCATCGGTGTTCTAGGCCCATGGCGTCCTTCCCCGCTGTTCTACAAGATCAGAGGTGGGCGCTTCTCTGGTGGTGAGACATCCGGCTTCTACGGTGCAGCGGACGATGTGTTTCTTCCTCTCTCAGCTAGCCTCGAGATCAACGAGGGCGACTTCCAACCGTTTACCTGTTGGGCTACCCCAGATCGTCCTGGTGTTCTGGAGAGCTCGCCCTGTGTCGCGGTCGCGCTATGGGTAAAGTTGAGTGGTCCGGAGCGCGTTCAGGAATACGATCGCTTCCTCCGTAACTATGCAGCTGAGCAGAAGCGCCTTGGACGTATCAAGCACGACGACAACACCCGGTTGAGGTCTCTGATGGAATGGCTGGACTTCAATCAGGTAGTTCCCAGCGACGTAAAAGTGCAGACGGTTCTGGCCTTCGCGTTCCTTCTGATCTGCCTCGCAAACGTAGTCGGCTTGCTGCTTGCGAAGTTCATGAGACACGGTGGAGAGATCGGCCTGCGTCGCGCGTTGGGAGCGAGCAGAGTCGCTATCTTCACGCAGTGTCTGGTCGAGGCCGGTCTAATCGGTGCTTTGGGCGGCGTGCTTGGCTTGTTCCTAACGTTACTTGGCTTGTGGATGATACGCATCCAGCCAGTAGCATACGCAGATCTGGTGCACCTGGACATCGCAATGTTTCTGGTCACAGTCATTCTATCTTTGCTCACAAGCCTCTTGGCGGGTGCGATTCCTGCGTATCGAGCGAGTTTTATCCAGCCGGTCACCCAGCTGAAGCTGCTTTGAAGGAGTGTGCCATGCAAGTTGGAATCATCGTGGCGGCGCTGAAGAAGCACAAACTGGCCACATTCTTGATCACCATTGAGATAGCCTTAGCGTGCGCAGTTCTATGCAACGCGATCTTCATGTTCATGGAGAAGAGTCGAGCGCTCAACCTTGATAGTGGCGTTCAGGAGTCGTCACTTGGAATCGTCCAGCTCTCCGGATTCAGCGCAGAAGACGCACATGACATCAACGCCCGTGTGATGAACGCTATCCGGGCTATTCCAGGTGTGGAGGCTGTGGGCGCCATTAGTGCTGTTCCCTTTGGCGATCCTGGAGTCCGTGCCGGCGTGAACACTGACGAAGCGCTTGAGCGCTCTGGCGGTGTTCTGGATTTCTACCTTGGGGATGCTGTGGCGCTGAAGTTGCTCGGTTTGAATGTGGTGTCTGGTCGTATGCCGGAGCCGGCCGAGTATGCGCCCATCGAGCAGTACGTCCCATCCAACGCGCCGGTGCTGGTGACTCGGCAGTTGGCCGATCGCTATTGGCCGGGGCGAAGCGCAATCGGCCAAAGCATTTGGGCCATGGATACCCGATTCACTGTAATAGGTACCGTCGACCACCTTGCTGTCTCTCAACCGGGAGTGGGAGAGGCATTGGGCAATGACTGGTCGCTCATCGTTCCAGCATTGGCCGGGCCTCGGCTCGCTGGCAGGTACCTGGTGCGAGCCAATCCGGAAGATCTTCCGCAGATCTTTGGCCAAGTAGGGAGGGCTGTATCGGCAGCTGCACCTGATGTGGTTTTTGACCATTCTGCCAGTCGCCCGGTCTCCGAACTCAGGTCAGACCACTTTCGCGGTGCCAAGGTCATGATGGGGTTGCTTGCCGCAGTGATCATTGCCCTTCTTGGGGCCACTGCATTGGGAATTGTGGGCTTGGCTAGCTATTGGGTAGAGCAGCGCCGGAAGCAGATCGGCATTCGTCGTGCTTTAGGGGCCACGCGATCGGATATTCTGCGTTACTTCCAGATCGAGAATTTTCTGATCGTCAGTCTCGGCATTGCGGTTGGACTGGTCCTTTCCTACGCGATGAATATTGGCCTAATGCGGTTCTACGAGTTGCCAAGGCTACCGGCAGCCTACTTGCCGGTGAGTGCTATAGCATTGTGGTTTCTAGGCCAAGCAGCGGTCCTGGTTCCGGCACTGAAGGCCTCAGCAATCACGCCCCTAGAGGCGATCCGCTCGCTCTGACCCATTTTAGGGGAAGCCGAGCCCGCAGCCCGACGACGCCAAGGTGCGACATGCTCGAGGCGCGAGGTTCTAGGTGATGCGCCGCTGTGGAAAGTCGAAGCGTGCACAAAGCAAGGCGGCCCGCACACGTTCGCGCGACTCGCGCACGCTGGTTTCGGCCAGGCCCACAATCTGAGTGACAGGTAGGCCGCCAGAGAGATGCACTTCCACCCGCACCAGCGGGGCATCGACCCCGGCGCGGGCACGGCTGTGGACCAGCGCCAGGCTCATGTGTGGGCTCCTGCGAGGAGACGCTTGATGGTGCGGCAGGTGCTCTGCGGGGAGCTATCGGGAATTGCTGGTGAAGTGGCTAGGAGGATTCCGACAGGTGCCTGGAGCCAGCCTTCTCCCTTCGCGGCACCCAGTCTCTGCAACATCAGCGCCGGAACTCGCCCGGTATCAAGTGGATCGACGTTGATCAGCCAGAACCGCTGCCATCAGCCCATCCGCGGCCCCTGCCGGCTCTCTTCCTGCTGCCGCTCCTGCGCTTGCGCCAGCTGCTGCGACTGCTCCCGATCCTGAGCGTCGAGGCTCCGGTTGGCCGCTGCATACTGCTGCTCCGGTGCGATCGCCAGGGCGTCCTGTGTTGGCATCTGCACCCGGTTGGCGGCGGGGTCCGAGGACGCGCCCGGCCCGGAGCGCGTCACGAACAGCGTGGTACCCGCAGCACGGGTGTCGGTGGCTTCACTCAATGCCATGTCTACTGTGTCGCCGGGCTTGAACCCGGCGTCTGCCGCAAGCCGGTAGGCGCTGGCCAGCAGGCGGTCGCTGCTCTGGTCCCACGGCTTGTTGTTCCTTTCATCCAGCATGGCTACCGACGAGCGCAACTGCTCCAGCAGCCCGCTGCCACCTGGGCGCAGGGCTGTGCTGTGGTGCCGGTCTACGTCAGCGTCGTGCTGCGTGGCAGGCCTGGAGGTGTGTGGCGAAGGTGCGTTCGGTGCGACACCCGCAGGTTGTTGCTCCTGCTCTGAGGTCGTGCGCTGCACGTGTGCCTGAGCAATCTCCTCTGGCGTGGTGACGGAAACGATCTGCATGCGCTCGTCATCTTTCCCAGCCAGTGTGGCCAGCGAGCCATCCTTCTGTACCTGCAGCGTGAACGTGCCGAAGCCGGGCACGGCGCGTGCGTGATCCTGGGCAACGGCGGCTACAGCGTCATCAATCTCTTCGGCACTGCGCACAATGCCGGCACTACGGTAGGCGTCCACCACCTGGCTGCGCAGGCCGTACTCGGTCGGCGTGGGGTTGGCCCGGGCGATGTCGGCCATGGACGTCAGCTCCTGTACGCCGGCCTGCTGGCTCTGGCGCGTACGATTGAGCTCCTCGATGATGCTGCCCTCGGCCGGGTTGGTGCCATACACCCAACCCGGCGTTTGCCACTGCCCGTTGGCGTCCTGTGTGTACTTCTCGCCGTTGGAGGCGCGCAGGGGCTGCGTCTGGGTCAGCGCGTTGGTGATCACCTCCGGTACCGGCTCAATGGTGGCGAACTCGTGCCAGTTGTACTGGTTGAACGCCACCTGGTAACGGGCGGCGAGCGCCTCCGGCGTGTTCAAGGCGTTCTGGGCAATGATGCGCTGCGATTCCCGTTCCAGTTGGTCGGACTTTTCCGGGCCGACGGGCACGCTGTAGTCAACGGGGACGCGTCCATCAATCATTGAGTGGATGGAGAGGTTCCATTCGCCGTTGTGCGGATTGCGCACGTAGTGTCGGTTGGTTTCAAACGGCTCGCGCGGCGGCGTGCTCTCGCCGCCTGCATCGAGCTTGAAGGGGTTCTGCGGCTTGGGCAGGTTGGCCATGCCCAGTGAATATGAGTCGTTGGCGGCTTTGTAGTTCAGCTCGTCCACCAGCCGGCCACCGGCGACCATCGTGATCTCGCGGTAGCTTCCGTCGGGCTGCGGTGTGCGCACGCTGCGGCTCCAGGTGCCCTCTGCATCCTCCGGGTCGCGGTTCCATTCGTTGCCACTGCGGTCCACCTGGGTGTAAACGGCCTTCTTGTCCTGGTACTGGGCCCAGTACTCACCGGCGAAGCCGCCGGCCACGCCGCCCAGCAGTCCGGTAGCCAGCGCACCTGGCCCGGTCCAGGAGCCGGTAACGACTCCGTACCCTGCGCCCAACAGGAAGCCGCCGCCAAAGCCGCCCGCGGTGCGCCCCACGAAGTGGGTGGCCGCAGATTTTGCGCCGGCGTCGTTGCCCTCGCTGCGCAACTCGGCCACGCGGTGGCCGGTGATGGCGAAGTCCACGGCCAGTGCGGCGACACCCGCCGCGCCGAGTACGCGGGCGCCGGTAATCTGTCCGCGCGCGGCGGCAGCTTCGGCGGCAGCTTCGGCGGCACCTTCTGCAGCGCCCGCTCGCCCTACAGAGCCAGCCAGTTCCGGAGCCGTGCTTGCCGGGCCAGGGCGCACGATGGTCAGTGGCATTTCCGGGTTGAACGCAGTGCGTACGCGGGCAGCGGTGTGCTCGGTCAGCGGCAGGCGACCGCCCTGGTTGGCCTCCTGAATCGCGGTGCCCATCGATGCGCGGCCACCCCAGCGCTCGCTCAGGGTCGAGTTGCCGGGTTCGTCGATGGCATCCAGCGCCGCCTTCACATTGGCTTCGGACTGGGTGACAGCGCGCCAGCGCAACTCGGAGGGGTTGAGGGTCTTCAGTTCCGCAATTTGCGCGGCGTGGGTGCGCTGGTAGCCGTCCAGATCGGAGAAGAATGTGCGGATCTTGGCGTTGGCTTCCGCCGCGGTCATGTTCTCGGGCGTGTTGGTGACCAGGTCGCCGTTGAGGATGCCGGCGCGAAGGGTGTATTCCAGGTTCTGGATGCGGGCACCCATACGCTCGACGGCGGCAGCGCGCACATCCGGCGGAGAATCCTTCGCCAGCAGGGTTCGGCCATCGTAGGTTTCCGTGAGGTCGTCGAGAACGAACTTCAGTTGATCCGTGTACGCACTCAACGGGCCGCCTGAGTGTGGCGAAATACCCAGGCGGGTTGCCAGCGCGGGGTTCGCGGGCAGGTTGAGAATGTTGTCGGGTCCGTGGAGCGTGAAATGACCACTCCTGGCAAGCGACTTCAGCAGTTGGCTTTGCTCGAACGCATTCTGTTCGATCAGATGGTGTCCCTGAAAAACCGGTGTGTCGGCCATGCGCACCACCTCGTTCAAGAATCCGTTTGAAGGAGCTCGTCTTAGAGATCGGCTACATCACGCAGCCGTACGCCGGAGAAGTTGGCCGCAGCCAATGCATCAAACATCGCGCGGTCGCAGATGGGCGGTGCGCCCATGCGATCCTGGCGGAAGATATGGGCATCGCCCACAACGTCCTGTTTGAATACCAGGCTGGCTCCTCCAACGAGGCTGTAAAGCTTCTCGTCCTCGCCGGTCTGATAATTGTGATCGAGCTTGATTCTCACGCGGGAAGCGGCTTCATCCAGGGCATCGAGCCTGCGCAGCACATTGCCCAGGTAGTACCGAGGGCCGGGGCTGCCGTCGGCAAGGCTGAAGTCGCAGGCCACAAAGGCAAACGCTTCGGGGTCCATCCGCTCAAACAGCTGCTTCAACGGTTCCGACACAATCCAGATGCCAGCGAGTTCTTCCAGATCGCGTGGCATTGCTCCCTTCTGGGGCACATGAATCAGGTGGGGGCGCTCCGGATACTGGCCTGGCGTTCCATCAGGACGCGAGATGACATTCATCCCTGGATCGATCAGCTTCTCTTCGTTGGCGATCTCTATGCCTGGAACCCTGCCGTTGCCCAGGAGGCCGGCGTCGATCAGGAAGAATTCGCCCTTGTGAGATGCGGCTTCGGCTGAAACTTCAGTGGCGGTCGATTCGGTCACGGGGGCGTCCATCTATGGATGCGGGGGCAGAACGGGAAAGCCGTTGGACCGATGCTAGCTGGGCTTCAGTGCAGCCACAAGTTGCGCCGAAACGGTGCCCGAGGTGTCCGATTCGCGTGAATTCCGAGAAAGTTCGGAACAATGCAGAAGAGGGCGCTGCGATTCATTCGTCACTCCGCACACAGACAGAAAACGCCGCGCCATACGCGCGCTCAGTCCTTGGGTCGCATCCGCTCGTGGATGAAGGCAGTCAGCGCGAGGTCGGCCATCACCAGCCCCTCCATCACCCGGTCGCCTACGTACTGCTCGGGCTCACCGTTCTGGCGCGTACGCTCGGCGGCCAGCAGGACTTCCTGCACGATGCGTTGGCCGGTGAGCGCGCAGTCGGCGTCGGACAACTGCATCTGCCGGCTGCGCAGGTGATGCCGCTCGGGCCAAGGCTGTCCGTCGGCCGCAGCGCCCGCGCCGATGGCGTGCAGGATGGCGATGAGGCTGTTGGGGTCCGGGGCCGGAGCGTTCGAGCGCGCTTCCTGGATGGGGCGCGGGGGCGGGGAGTGCGGCGTGGTCATGGCGGGCTCCGTGCATGCAGGCGGAAGCCGCCACCGATAAAGGTGGCGGACGGGGCGTGGCTCGAAAACCGGTGTGTGATGATCGCCGGCGGGCACGAGGCCCCCACGCCCCGCCCGCCATAGCCGGCAGACGGATTGCCAGCCGGCACCACGCAAGGTGATGCCGGCTGGCAAGCGCAAACTTCATCACAACAACGGGTTTTCGAGTCCCGACCACCGATGCACGGTGGCGCAGTAACGATTACCTGCTGTTGTTCGGAATGCCAACGGGTTGGGGTCAATGCCGCCAAAACCCGAGACGCTTTTGGCATTGTCGCATAGCGCCGGAAGCGGCGAGAGCCTTGGCGTGCTAGGCGGAACGGCACTTCTGGAACGGAGTCGTCAGAACCTTCCGCCAGAGACGCAGGGCGCGGCAAATGCGACAGCATTGGTCCGATGGCAATGTGTGATCGCCCGTACGAAGGAACCGGTGCGACGACCGCCGATGGGTGCCGCGTACTTCGCCTCCAAGCGTGAGTGACTTTCTGCCTATTGACCCCGTAGGACGTCACGCAGAATCTGACTACTGCTGTAGTCACCCGGAACTGTCCTGCGCGGAGCAGGAAGGATCTGCGGCGTTTGAACGGATTCCACCCACTGGCGCAGGCCAAAACAAGGATCACTGCACGTGTTACGCCGCAATCGACTTCTTCTGTCTGCGGGTCTGGTCCCGCTTCCGTGGTTCCTGTTCTGGACCAGCGTTGCCGCCCTGTTCGCGCCGGGCTACAACCCGCTTGCACAGCACGCCAGCGAGCTGCTGCAGGCGCCGACGATCGCAAGCGTTTGCGGCAGGATTGCTGCCATCGGCTCCGGCGTGGGCTTCGTGGCGTTCTCCATCGGGGTATGGCGGGAGTCCGGCCGCCGGATTGCCGTAGGTGCAATCTGCTGGTTGGTCTTTGGCATTTCCATGCTGACCAACGGGCTCTGGCCCATGGGCCATCCGATGCACGGCTTCTACACCATCGGTATCGCAAACATCATTGCACCGGCGATGTCGCACATCGAATTGAGCGCGTGGTCTGCCAATCGAAGGGCTTACGCCGTGACTGCTATGGTGAGCATCGCGAGCATCGTCTATCTCTGGTTGAACGTGGTGGGCGCGGACCCGGAGGGGTTCAGGGGGCTGACCCAGCGCCTGTTCTCGTCGATCAATTCGTTGTGGCCGTTCCTGGTGGCGCTGTACCTGCTGCGAAGGGGTTCAAGCGCGCTGAAGGCGGAGCCGACGTATTGATGGGCGTGCAGGCACATGGACGACCATTGAGCGTGTGGGGTTGAGAAGGGTATGAAGATTTTTCGCCGTCAGCTGATCTACGTTCAAGTGCATCAGGACCACTTCATTGCCCGCGTGGTTGGTGGAGACAGGACCATCCGTCGCCAGTGTCATGCCCTTGGCAATCGCGCGGCTCCGATCAAGGACTATTCGAATATCCGGCCGCTGCTCAAGGCGATCTTCTCGGAACTCCTGCCTGGGTTCTCTCTCGTCAAGCCGTGGGGGATTCTGCACTTTGATCCGGTGGAGTATCCGATCACGAGGGAAGAACTTGCCGGGTTCCAGAAGGCTGCCATGCAAAGCGGCGTGAGCTTCTGTTTTCTCTCCACGTGGGAGCAGCGGCATGAAGACAGGGATCTGTTGGAGATGTTCAAGTAGGGTTCGGTCCGATACTTCGTTCTAGGCCACGCAGATTCTTGGGCCGGTCCGAGGCACTGCGAGAGTCCGCTCTTGACCGAAAGCGGACATCCAGTTGGGGCGCTGCCTGTCTACTGAAGCCTTGGCGATTCAGCTCTACGTGCTGCAACTACTGCGATCAGTTGTTGTTACCACCTAAGTCCGGCGGGCTCATTAGCGACGAACTGGATAGACTCTTCTTTGAGAGTCGACTGCTGGGCTTTGACGAGGTGTGATTGAATCCATGAGCCATGCTCAGATTCGTCATCAGGACCCTGACACGTTGCAACAGTGCCGGCTGCCAATCGCTTACGGCGGGTAGCGACGCGCTAGGCAGACCTACTATCGAATCTCTGGTGAAAGCCCAAATAACACGACGAAGCACTCGTTCTTCTGGGTACCTGGCTGGCTGAGTCTGGCGAGCGACGATGCCTTTGGGCGCGTTGTCGGTCAATCCTATGATGGCAGTTGCCAAGAGTCTGAATGCTGTTGAGTGGTCAGAGTGGATATCGCGCACCATCGCTGCTTGGGCATGCATCTTGGTCGTTCCAACACCAGGCGCACCCTCATTCCTGGCCAGCTCGTTGGCCCACTTGATCCAGCGCCGCCGGTCTTAGCCGCATGGAGGCTAAAGGGGCCTGGACATTCGGGCCTCGGTGAAGCGTGGGAGGTGACCTGGCGAAGTCAGCTTCTGGCCGCAGGACGCCATGGGACCCGAAGCGGTCAGCCACTGTCACCGGATGTTGAACAAATCCACTGCGATCCATCGCTACCCGCGCTCATGCTGCCCACTTCCTGCCGCGCAGCGCGTACTCAACGGCAAGGTCATAGACGTTGTCGCACTTCTGCTTGAAGGTGGTACGGTCATAGCTTTCCGGCAAGTCCGCATCAAGCACGCGTTCGATTTCCGCGCGCACCTGCTTCTGCGTCTGCGCGCTCTGGTGCCAGTTCTGAATCAGCACCTTGGGCTGCTCCTCCACCAGGCGCTTCAGCAGGTGCTTGGCGGCCAGCTTCACGCGCTGGGTCTCTTCCTGCGTCAGTGACTCCTTATTCAGCAGATCGAACAGCTCCAACTCGTCCTCGGTCAGGCCTTCGCGGATGTGGCGCTCGGCCTCTTCCTTCAGCTCCTCGGCATAGGCGGTCAGCTCGTCGTAGTAGTTCTCGGTGGACGTGGCGCCGGAGTTGTAGGCGTCGATCACATTCTGCAGCCGCTGGATGAAGCCCACCCGCGTGCTGTTCTGCGCCAGCATCTCGGCCAGCTTTCGCTGCAGAAAGGCCTGCAGGTCGGCGATCTGGATGTTCTTGAAAGGCGCCTGCTGGAACTCCTCGCGCAGCTTCTCAACGTTCACCTTGCTGAGGTCCCAGGCCTTGCCGCGCTGCACGATCTTGTACTGCGCCTCGAACTCCTTGGCGGAAAAGGCCTCGGCCTTGTCCACCACCACGCTGGCGTCCAGCAGCGCCTCGATGCGCTGCACCGCGCTGTCAATGTCGACCTGCTCGACGATGCTGTCCATCACCCCGCGCAGGTACTGGAAGGCCGACACCACGCGGCCCAGCTTGCGGCCCAGCACCTCAGGCTTGCAGGCCTCGTACAGCGAGGAGATCGTGTTCTCGTAGACGTTGAAGGACTTGCGCTGCTCGTCGCTGGCCAGCAGCGTGTCGGCAAAGCCGTTGAACTGGCCCAGCTTGGTGAACACGTCGTCGCGGTCCAGCGCCTCGTGCAGCGGCACACCCTGGCTTTGGCAGTAGGCCAAGCCCTGCTCCATGGCCTCGTCCAGCAGCGTGAACAGATGACTCTTGTCCCGCACCGGCAGCTCGTCGTCCTCGGGGCCGGCGGCGTAGTCCTTTAGCGCCTTCTTCATGCGGCGGAAGACGTTGTAATAGTCCACGATCTCGCCGTGGCGCTTGGCCACGCCCAGGATCTCGTGGCCGCTCACCCGGTTGGCCCGCGCGATGGTCTGCATCAGCGTGTGGCCCCGCATGGGCTTGTCGAGGTACAGCGTGCTCACCGTCGGCGCGTCGAAGCCTGTCAGCCACATCGCGCAGACGAACACCAGTTGCAGCGGGTGCTCCGGGTCCTTAAAGTTGAACTCGATGTCGTGACCGTGCTCATCCAGTGCGTTCATTCGCTGGCGGTGCGGCTTGAGGTCCAGTCCCTTCTTCGCGAACTTCTCTTCCTCGCCCGCCTCCTCGCTGACGATCACCGCCATCTGCACCGCGCCCATCCAGGCCTTGAGCTGCTTCAGGCGCTGGCGCTCCACGTCGTTGGTCGTCGCGGTGATGCGGCCGTTCAGCGCCTTGATCTCGGCCTTCCACAGAGCCTGGACCTTGTCGAACATCGTCACGGCGGTGAACTTGTCCACCGAGATGACGATGCCCTTGCCCAGGTAGCCGCGGCGGGGGAAGTGGTAGACGATGTCCCGCGCAATCGTGTCCAGTCGGTCCTCGCGCTTGACGACCTCCATCTCCTGCGCGAAGCGCTTCTCCAGCTTCTCCTGCGCCTCGCCGTCGAGGTTCTCGTCTTCCAGGATAGCAGCGAACTCGTCGCTCAGGTCGTCATTCTGGATCAGCACCTCCGGCACACGCTTCTCGTAGAACAGGGGCACCGTGGCGCCGTCTTCCACGCTCTGCTGGAAGTTGTACTCGGACACGTAGTCGCCGAACCAGGCGTTGGTCTTGCGCTCCTGGCCCAACAGTGGCGTGCCGGTGAAGGCCAGGAAGTTGGCGCGTGGCAGGCCGACGCGCATGTTCTCGGCCAGGCCCGCGTACTGCGTCCGGTGTGCCTCGTCCACGATGACGACGATGTCGTCGCGGTCGGACAGCAGCGGGTAGTCCTTGCCCTTCTCGAACCGGAACTTCTGGATCAGCGTGAACACCACGCGCTTGTTCTTGCCCAGCATCTCGCGCAGTTGCGCGCTGCCCTTGGGTCGCACGTCGTCCTTCGGCGCCACCACACCGGTGTGCAGGAAGTTGCGGTAGATCTGCCCATCCAGGTCGTCCCGGTCCGTCACCACTACGAAGGTGAAGTTGCCGGTGAGCTTGCGGAAGATCTTACGCGTGTAGAACACCATCGAGAAGCTCTTGCCCGAGCCCTGAGTGTGCCAGAACACGCCCAGCTTGCCGCCAAGCTCACGCCGGTGCCTGAACTGCTCGAAGGCGTTGTTCACGCCGATGAACTGGTGGTTCTGCGCGATGACCTTCTGCGTCTCGCGGTAGAACACGCAGAAGTTCTCCACATAGTCCAGCAGCCGCTCGGGCGTCAGCAGGCCCAACACCGCGCGCTCCACGCTCAAGCCCTGCGCGGCAATAGCAGGGCGATCCAGCTGTTCCTTCTCGTCATCCACCCGCAGCCAGGTGAAGAAGTGCTCCCACTGCGCGGTGATGCTGCCCAGCCGGGTCTCGATGCCATTGCTCAGCAGGCACAACGCATTGGCGGTGAAGAGCTGCGGAATCTCGGCCTTGTAGGTAGTCAGGTTGTCGTCGAAGGCTGCGCGCAGCTTCACGTTGCTGTTCTTCAGCTCGATGAACACCAACGGCAGGCCGTTCACGTACAGCAGCAAGTCGGGCCGGCGGTAGCCATGTTCGCCGCGCACCCAGAGCTGGCTCACCGCCAGGTAGTGGTTGCGGCCGGTGCGTGGATCATGCGCGTCGAAGTCGATGACCTTCAGCCGCTCGGTCACGGTCTGCCCGACCTGCGGCCCGGCCTCGGGCTTGTAGGTAACCGGCACGCCGTCGCGTATCAATCCGTCCATCTCCCGGTTGGCTGCCACCAGGCTCATCGCCGTGCGTGGCTGCACCAGTTGCGCCAGGGCCTGCTCCACAGCATGAGCCGGGGCCTGCGGGTTCAGCCGCTCCAGCGCGGCGCGCAACCGATCGACCAGGATCACCTCGCGTTTGTCGGCGCGGCCGGAGCCGTCATTCAGGTCGTCGGGCTGTGCCGTGAAGCAGTTGAGCGCATCGAAGCCGCAAAGATGCTGCAGCCGCTGCAGCAAGGCCTGCTCGATGTCGTCTTCGCTGATGAAATTCTTCGCGGCGGCCACGGTACCCCCTGGTGTTTGCCGGTTGTGAAGAAGACCTGCTAACGGGCTATCGCCTCATGCGGCGCGGCCTATGCGGCAGGCTGCTGTTGCATGCTGGGCGGGAACTGGATGTCTAAGGCCTCGACGCGGAGTTTGCCGGAGATCAGGCGGGGGAGCAGGGCGTCTCGGGTAGCGTGGAGGTGGGCGTTGGCCCGGCGCAGCATGAGCGACTGCTCATAGATGGGCCCAGCTACTTCGTTGTACCTGTCACGAAGGGCGTCGCCGGGGTTGACCAGCGGAATGATCTTGAAGGTGTCCATGACCACGTTATCGAAGACGCCAGAGTTGGAGACTCCTTTGATCACATCCACTGCGCACCTCAGCCCGGCAAACACGAAGTACGGCTTCTTGTCGATCTTCGGGACCAGCGCGTAGCAGGATTGGTTCATGGCCATCGGCTCGCCGGCCAACACCAGGTTGCCGACCGTGCCCCGTGCGGTGATGAAGATCGTGTCCTTGGGGAAGAGCCTGGATGCGCAGTTCTCCAAACCCAGTTCAGTGATGCTCTGCTCGGTCTGCAAGCAATAAGCACCATCATGCGAATCCTTCGGAGAGAAGAAGAGGATCTCACCACCCCAGTACTGGCTGACCTCGGTGCTTGGTGTGCCACCACCTTGAACCTGCACCATCGCGGCGGCTGTTGATGCCTGCCAGCCCAAAGGCATTCCTCGCTCGTGTGCAGCCGTTTCATAGCCAGGAAACCTCATCCGCACAAACCACTCGCTGTAGATCTCTTCGGCCATGGACTCCAGCAAGGCGATGCGGCGCTGGTTGATAGCGATCAGGTCGTCGTAGCTCTTGAGCGCCGCCGCGATCTTGGGCTGAGCTGCGCTCTCGCGGAGCGTGAGCCGCGTCTTCGTTCTGAAGGCGGTGAACTGAAACCGGGCGACACCTGTGTGCTGAAGATTGAAGACACCCATGTACCCAGAGGCGTAAAGCGCCTGGAGCACGTAATAGAGATAGACGGGGTGGACTTTGTTTCGATCAACGCGCAAATGCCGAGCGAAGCTCGAACACAAGACAGGGCGCCCCCCCCGGGAGGCTAAAAACTCCTTGCTGACGAGCGCCGTTCTGCCAGTTGATTGCTTGGCGGTACCGCCCGCCGTTTCGATGAGGATGTCATCGGCCTCCAGAGCCTTACGCGCGACCAAGTGCTCGGGAATCCAGCGTTGAGGCAACTCGATGCTCGGAGCGTTCAGGCCGGCGAAGTCAGTCCCGCGAATAACGTCACAGAGCACATGCCCTGGCGCCTCTTGGCCTTCCCCCCATTCGCCATCTTTGGTCTCGACAATGAGGTCAGAAAACAGGATTGGCGCTTGCATCACGTTGGCTGTTCCTCGCCCAACACGGCCGACACGTTGACGGCAATGGTGCGCTGAAGCGCGCCAGCGGCATCACTCAGCTCCTGAAGCTGATCCCGCGCGACGGTGAGGTCCGCCAGGAAGTCCTCCTCCGTCTTCCCATCCTCCTCAATCACCACGCCCACGTACCGCCCCGGGTTCAGCGACCAATCCTGCTCGGCAATCTCCTCGCGGCTGGCAAGCTTGCACAGGCCGGTGACGTCTTCGTAGGCCGCCTTGGGGAAGCGTTCCTGCAGCCAGCTCACATGCTGGTAGTACAGCTCGGCAGCCTTCAGTTCGTCATGCAGCGCCTGCACCGCCGCCTTCACGTCCTTGGTCTGGCGGTTGGCAGTGGCGCGCTTGCCCTCAAGCTTGGCGGCCTCGGCCTTGCGCTTGTCCATCTCGCGGATGGCCTTGTCCAGCGCCTTCACCGCCGCGTGCAGGCCGCTGAAGAAGGGCGTGAACTGAGCGCGCAGCAGGTGCTGGGCTTTGTTGCGCTCGTCCACGCTGTGCTTCTGGCCTCGGGTGCGTTCGTGCTGGTCCTGGGCCTGCGCCAGCGCGGCGAGCTGACCCCGCTGGGCCTGCAGCGCCGCAATGGCGTCACGCGCCACCTGGCTGGTCGCCGCATCGGCAGCTTCTTCCGCCAGCACGGCCAGCAGGCGTTCGCTCAAGGTGGGCAGGTGCTCAGCGGCGTCCTTGAGCTGGGCCATGCCCTGGTGCAGGTAGCGGTCCACCTGGTCCACGAACTCCTGGCGGCGGCCCTTGTGCAGCCGGGGGATAAGGGCAATGTTCTGGATCTGCGCGTCGCTCAGCTCGCGGTGGGCGCGGTCCACCTGGGTGAAGATGTTGCGGGTGTCGATGAACAACACCTTCTCATCGGTCTTGCCCTTGTCGAAGAACCACAGTGTGGCCGGCAGCGTGACGGTGTAGAACAGGTTGGACGGCAGCGTGAGCATGCCGTAGATGAGGTTCTGCTCGATGAGCGTGCGGCGGATGTCGGCCTCGGAATGGCGAGCATCGCTGGCCGAGTTGGCCATCACCAGTGCGGCGCGGCCGCCGGGTTTGAGCGAGGTAGCGAAGAGGTTGATCCAGAGATAATTTCCGTTCGGTACGGTCTCGACGGCTTTCTCCTTGCCGTCTTTCCCGCCCGCCGCCTTTGCCTTGGTCTTGTTGCGGGGCACGCCGTAGGTGTTGAAGCGGCGGTCTTTCTCCACGGCGTCCAGCGTCACGTCGTCCACGTTGAACGGCGGGTTGGCCATCACGTAGTCGAAGGCGCCGAAGGCGTTGAAGGGGTCTTCGTAGTAGGTGTTGGCCTGCTTGATGTCGCCGCGCAGGTTGTTCACAGCAAGGTTCATCTTGGCGAGCTTGGCGGTCTCCAGCGTCTTCTCGGTGCCGCAGACGAACACGTCCAGGTCTGCCGCCTTGTCGGCCTGGTGCTGGAGGATGAAGTCCGCCGACTGCACAAACATGCCGCCGGAGCCGCAGGCGGGGTCGAATACCTTGCCTCCATGGGGCTCGATGATCTCGGTCATCAGCTTGACGACCGAGCGCGGCGTGAAGAACTCGCCGCCGCCCTGGCCCTCGCTGAGCGCAAAGTTCGCGAGGAAGTACTCGTAGATCTGGCCGAACACGTCGCCGGTAGCGTCCACCGGGATGTCGGAGAACAGCTTGAGCAAGTCCTTGGGAATGTGCTGGTTCTTGGGGCTGCGGGTGAAGCGGTCGTACTCCTCCTGCGGCAACACGCCCAGCAGCTCGGGCTTGGTGTTCTCGATGCTGGCCATCGCGGCGCGGATGGCCTTGGCGATGTTTTCCTTCTCGGGCAGGTTCAGCAGGTAGTCGTAGCGGGCCTTCGCATCGAGGTAGAAGCCACACTTCTCGATGGCAATCTCTTCCAAGGTACGCTCACGGCGCGTGCCCTGGAGCTTCTTGAATTCCTGCTCGATTGCCGCTTGGTGCTGCCGGTACTTGTTGTCCGCGAATTTCAGGAAGATCAGACCGAGCACCGGGGTGCTGTACTCGCTGGCCTTGAGATCGGAGTTGGCGCGGAGCTTGTCGGCTGCTGACCACAGGTCATTTTCGAGTTTTTTGAGCTGGTCGCGATTCATTCTATTGATCGTAAAGGGGTTTGACCTGTTCCTGTCTTGCCGCCAATTAATATGTACTGACGCGCAGACTCAGTCATGGCGCCCCATGGATTTTCGATAGGCGACTTGACGTTCGTAAACAAATCTTGAGTTGACAATCAAAGATGATACTAGCCGGAAGGCTGCTTGTGGCCGTCGGGCGTCATACGACCCATAGCGGCCATTGGTGCGGCCGCTGATCCTGCCACTGGGTCCATTTGTACGCTGCCCTGTTAGCCGGACCCGGCCGCCCTAAGATCGAGTTGTATCAAGGCGAAGCGCGCAGATCGGTGCTTTGTGGGCGAGTCGCATAACCGGACCCACGGGTCCGTCTACTTGGTGGTTGGGCGCCACTACAGCTATGACTGATCTTTGGGGTCCCATTTCGGCAACCGATGGGCATGCCACACCCTGCATGGTCGACCGCGCAGCGACCGAGGCTGATGTCGCGGCCGGCTCGGCCATCTTCTATGTACAGGGTGGTTCCACTCCAGCTCCAATGAGCCTTCCATGCTGCGCAGTTCAGATACCGGACGATGGCTCTGAGCAGCCTATCGTCATTGTCCAGACAGAGCTCGCGCAGCAGGGCACCATCTTGGGTGTACGGCCACTATCCGGGGGTAATGGCATCTGCATGTCTACGGACGTTCGGTTTCCTGCCGGCTTCGGATCGCAGGTTGGCGCCTAACAGTTCAGTCAAGCCGAGCTTGCTTCGCGAGTCGGACTAATTCCAGAGTTGAACGTCCGCTTCTGTCCGAAAGCGGACATCGTTCGACGACATTGATCTTCCGTGAGCCAAGGCACGGGTCTCTCCTTCCATCAATTGATGATCTCCCCACTCCCAGACGCCACAAATTCCTTCAACTGCCAAACGAACTCCGCGTCGTACAGCTCCCACTCCACAATCTCCCCAACCACCCGCAACGGCTGCGCACTCCGATACGAGCGCGTCGGGTTCCCGGGAAATTTCTTGTTGGTCACGTTCGGATCGTCCTCGAACGGCCCGGTCGGCTCCACCACATACACACGCGGTCGCCCTTCACCCTTGGCCATCTCCGCAGCCAGCCCGGCGCCTTTGGCGATCGTAGTGAAGTAGATGTGGTTCATCACCACGCTGTCGCGATAGTTGGAGCGGAAGCCCGCGCTCAGCAGTTCGCCCACCGCCAGATCAGCGCGGGTGCCGTGGTAGAACGGCCCGGCGACCTGGTCGCAGGTGTCATGCGAAACGGGTGTCCATTCGGTGTCCTGCGCCATCGGCACTGCCCCTGCGTGTGCTGCCGGATCGACAGGCCGGCGAGTCTAGGGCGCCCGGTGGGCCTTGCTGCAAGGCCCCATCCGGGAAATAATCTGCAAACGGGAGGCGCGGTGCGCCTCCTTTTTTATTCTGCGGCGCCGCGTCCTTCCAGCTCGCGCACGGCGGTTTCCAGCGCGTCCAGCTTCTGGCGGGTCTTGAGCAGCACGGCGCGCTGCACTTCGAACTCCTCGCGGGTGACCAGGTCGAGCTTGGCCAGGCCGGCCTGCAGCGCGCTCTTGAAGGTGGCCTGCAGTTCCTCGCGCGATTCGCGGAGGCCCGGCGGCACCAGGTCGCTGAGGCGACGGGCGAGGTCATCGATTTGGTTCAGGTCGATCATGGGGTGCTCCGTGGGGGTGGGCCCGTGCATCCGGCGCGGGCAGGCCGATCGGGCACAAGGATACTGCCGGCACCCATCGCCCGGACAGGCGGCAGCGGCTTCGCACGGGCCGCGTTCAGGCGCTATCCTCCACGCCGGAAGACAGGAGATAGACGATGAAGATGGTCATGGCGGTGATCAAGCCGTTCAAGCTCGACGACGTGCGCGAAGCGCTGGCCGAGCGTGGGGTCACCGGGATCACGGTGACGGAAGTGAAGGGCTTTGGTCGCCAGAAGGGCCATACCGAGCTGTACCGTGGCGCGGAGTATGTGGTTGATTTCCTGCCGAAGGTGAAGCTGGAAGTGGCGGTGACCGATGACCAGGTTGAGGCGGTGGTTGAGGCGATCGTGAAGGCCGCCGGCACCGGCAAGATTGGCGACGGCAAGGTGTTTGTTTACGACCTAGGCAGCGTGGTGCGTATTCGTACCGGTGAGCTGGACGCGGACGCGTTGTAAGCCGTTCGGCGGGATGTTGTAGAGCCGAGCCGATGCCGGTTCTACAGAGGAGCGGTCGAGCAAGCTCGACCCCTACCAAAGCAACGCATTTACCGGCGCTTCGCCCACTTGTAGAACCGCTTCCAGCCCTGGCGCACGGCGGCGACCCAGCCGGGGTCGGCCACGAGCGCGGCCTGCGCAGCATTCGGTGCCTGGCCGGTTACGCGCTGGCGAATCTTCAGCAGGTTCTTCATGTCGCTGCGGCGCATCTGCCGGCTCAGCGGGTTGCGGCGCAGCCAACGCGGGGCCCGCCAGGCCGAGGTGAAGTCCAGCAGCACCGGCACGCCGCCACTGACCACCACGTTGGTGCCATGCAGGTCGTTGTGGGTGATGCCGGCGGCGTGCAGGCGGCTGAGCGCGTGCTGCAGCTGCTCGAACACTTCATTGCCGACGGCCTGCGCGGTGCTCAGGGTCTGGCCGGGAATGAACTCCATGCCCAGCGCCAGGCCACCGAGGGTGCCGAGCAGCGCGGGGGCATGCTTCCAGCCGCCGAGGCGCTGCAGCATGCGGGCTTCACGTCGCACCATCAGTCGCGCGATCAGTGAAACGGGAGTGCCGCGGTAGCGGGAATAGTCCTTGATGACCGCCTCGCGCCCGTCCAGGCAGGTGCGGTAGACGTCGGGGGCCAGGAAGCGTTCGCCGCGCTTGAGCAGCAGCGGGGTGGCGGCGTCATCGCCGCAGGAGGAGGGGGGGAGAGCAGGAAGATACATGTCGGGGTCTCGGACGACCCGGTGGGTGGCGCAAAGCGTCAAGCGAACCGGTGTTACAGGGAGTTACTAAGTTTTCGTTAATTTTAGTACTCGCCAGTTCGCTATTCCACGATTTGTCGGAGAAATGTCGGGGTCGTGGCTGGAACAGTTCGTCGCGCTCAATCGGACAATTCTGTCTCACTTGGCCGATGGTTCTTTCAGAATCAATAGGTTACGTGTCGCTCCGCTTCGTTCATCCGCGGCCCGCTGAACGCCACGCACGTCCAGCTTGACCCCGACGCACGGCCTGCCGACCATAAGCTGTTAATTCGCGACATCGGCGGCCGCCCCTTTCTGGCACGTCCCCGTCCCCTGCCGCGGTCCCCACCGGTGCTGGCTGTCCGGCCGTGCATCGCCCTGTTTCCCGTTCCGGCTGCGGCTGGAGGAAAGTGCTTTGATCATCAAAATCGTCATCGCAGCGCTGTTCGTCGCCTGCGTGCTGTACATCCACTTCCGTGGCAAGGTCCGCGCGCGCTGGTCGCGCCAGCTGCTGGACCATTCCAGCTTCATGGCCCCGATCAACGTGGTCATGTACATGTTCTCGAAGGTGCCGACCACGCCGTTCCTGGACCCGGCCAAGGAATTCCCGCAGCTGGAGCCGCTGCGCCAGAACTGGCAGATGATCCGCGACGAGGCGCTGGCGTTGCGCGATGCGCAGGCGATCGCGGCCTCCAGCACGTTCAACGATGCCGGCTTCAATTCGTTCTTCCGCCGTGGCTGGAAGCGCTTCTACCTGAAGTGGTATGGCCCGTCGCACCCGTCGGCCAAGGCGATGTGCCCGAAGACCACGGCGCTGCTGGAGTCGCTGCCGGACGTGCGTGCGGCGATGTTCGCGCAGCTGCCGTCGGGCAGCGAACTGCGCCCGCACCGCGACCCGTTCGCCGGTTCGCTGCGCCTGCACCTGGGCCTGGCCACGCCCAACAACGACGGCTGCTACATCGAAGTGGACGGCATCAAGAAGAGCTGGCGCGACGGCGAGTGGATGATGTTCGACGAGACCTACATCCACCACGCGCACAACGAGACGCCGGATGATCGCGTGATCCTGTTCTGCGACATCGCCCGCCCGCTGCGCTTCGGCCTGCCGGGCCTGTTCAACCGCGCGGTGGCGGCCACGCTGCTGGCCGGTGGTGCCTCGCCGAACCTGCCGGGTGACCCGACCGGTGGCGTCAACAAGGCCTTTGGCAGCGTCTACAAGGTGCGCCTGAAGGCCAAGGCACTGCGCGAGCGCAGCGTGGTGGCGTATCAGGTCATCAAGTGGGGCCTGGTGTTGGCGGTGATCGCCGGTATCTGGGCGCTTTGATCGTTACATGAGGTTGCCGGCCAGCGGCCGGCACTACCGGAACATGAAAAAACCCGCGCTGTCGCCAGCGCGGGTTTTTCTTTTGCATGGGCGGGTGCCGACCGTTGGTCGGCACGCATTACTTCAGCGCCGCCTGCACGAACGGCGGGGTCACCAGCACGCCGGTGTGCAGCGCGGCGGTGTAGTACAGGGTCTCGAAGGTTTTGGCGGCCGAGTCGGCCTGGCGGAAGTCGAAGCTGCTTTCGCCCTTGCGCGCCAGGGTCACGCTCCACCAGCCGGTGGGGTAGCACGGCTGCGGGAACGGCAGGGTCTTGAACGAGCCGAAGCCGGCCTTGCCCATCTCGGTGCGCATTTCGTTGATCAGCTCCAGCTGCATCAGCGGCGATTCGGACTGCTGCACCAGGATGCCGTCGTCCTTCAGGGCCTTGAAGCAGCTTGCGTAGAAGGCCTTGTTGAACAGGCCTTCACCTGGGCCGACCGGATCGGTCGAGTCCACGATCACCACGTCCACGCTGCCAGCCGGGCAGTTGGCCATGTAGGCCACGCCGTCGTCGAACAGCAGCTCGGCGCGCGCGTCATCGTTGGAGTCGCACAGTTCCGGGAAGTGCTTGCGCGCCATCACCGTCACCTGCTCGTCGATATCGCACTGGGTCACGCTCTCCACGCCCTTGTGCTTGAGCACTTCGCGCAGGGTGCCGCAGTCGCCACCGCCGATGATCACCACGCGCTTGGGCGCGGCGTGGGTGAACAGCACCGGGTGGCTGATCATCTCGTGGTAGAAGAAGTTGTCCTTGCTGGTCAGCATGATGGCCCCGTCGATGGTCATCAGGTTGCCCCAGTCGGTGGTCCGGAAGATCTCGATCTTCTGGAACGGCGACTGCACCTCGTCCAGCTTGCCGGTGATGCGGTAGCCGATGGCCGAGCCCGTGCGCTCGAAGTGTTCGATGTACCAGTTGTTGCTGTCAGTCATGGGAAAACAGTCCTGTTCGGAGGGGTGAAGCCGGGCTGGCGGGCGGGGCCGCGTGGCACAGATGCCACATCCGGACGGATCGGCCCGTTCAGGTTGGAACCTGCCACGGGCGCGGGCGCGCATGATAACGAACCTGTGGGCATATAGGCGTTATCATGCCCCCCCTTTTATTGCCAACAAGGCCGACTGCAATGACCGATTGGTCCCTCGACCAAGCCCGCAAGACCTACTCGATCCCGCATTGGGCGGACGGTTACTTCGACGTGGATCAGGCCGGGCACATGGTGGTGAGACCGACCGGGGCAGACGGCCCGGTGGTGTCGCTGCCCAAGGTGGTGGACGCTGCGCGCGCAGCTGGCGCCAAGCTGCCGCTGCTGGTGCGCTTCCCGGACATCCTGGGCCAGCGCCTGGGCAAGCTGCAGGCGGCCTTCGGCCAGGCCCAGCAGGACTGGGAGTACAGCGGTGGCTACACCGCCGTGTACCCGATCAAGGTCAACCAGACCCGTGGCGTGGCCGGCACCCTGGCCAGCCACCACGGCGAAGGCTTCGGCCTGGAGGCGGGCAGCAAGCCCGAGCTGATGGCGGTGCTGGCGCTGTCGCGCCCGGGTGGCCTGATCGTCTGCAACGGTTACAAGGACCGCGAGTACATCCGCCTGGCCCTGATCGGCCGCAAGCTGGGCCTGCAGACCTTCATCGTCATCGAGAAGCCGTCCGAGCTGAAGCTGGTGCTGGAAGAGTCCAAGGCGCTGGACGTGAAGCCGGGTCTGGGCGTGCGCATGCGCCTGGCCTCGCTGGGCGCCGGCAAGTGGCAGAACAGCGGTGGCGACAAGGCCAAGTTCGGCCTGTCGCCGCGACAGCTGCTGGACCTGTGGAAGTCGCTGCGTGACACCGAGTACGCCGACTGCTTGAACCTGCTTCACTTCCACATGGGCTCGCAGATTTCCAACGTGCGCGACATCGCCAACGGCATGCGCGAAGCCACCCGCTACTTCGTGGAGCTGTCGCGCCTGGGCGCGAAGATCACCCACGTCGATGTGGGCGGTGGCCTGGGCGTGGACTATGAAGGCACGCGCTCGCGCAGCTTCTGCTCGATCAACTACGGCCTGCATTCCTACGCCAGCAACATCGTGCAGCCGCTGGCCAATGCCTGCGAAGAATTCGGCCTGACCCCGCCGCGCATCGTTACCGAGTGCGGCCGTGCGATGACCGCGCACCACGCGGTGCTGATCGCCAACGTTTCGGAAGTGGAAGAGGCGCAGGAAGGCCGCGTACCGGACCAGCACGACGACGAGCCGGCCGCGATCCGCCACCTGCGCGAGATCCACGACGAGCTGGACGTGCGCCCGGCGGTGGAACTGTTCCAGGAAGCACAGCACTTCCACGCCGAAGGCCTGGCCAGCTACGCGCTGGGCCAGATCGACCTGCCGCAGCGTGCGCGCATCGACGATCTGTTCTACGCCATCGCCCATGGCGTGCGTGCGCGCCTGAGCTACGACGAGAAGAGCCATCGCCCGGTGCTGGATGAACTGAACGAGCGCCTGGTCGACAAGTACTTCGTCAACTTCAGCGTGTTCGAATCGATCCCGGACGTGTGGGCGATCGACCAGGTGTTCCCGATCGTGCCGATCGAGCGCCTGGACGAAACCCCGGACCGCCGCGGCATCATCGCCGACATGACCTGCGACTCGGACGGCATGGTGGAAACCTATGTCGAGAACGAGAGCCTGGACAGCTCGCTGCCGCTGCACAAGATGAAGCCGGGCGAGAGCTACCGCATCGGCTTCTTCATGGTCGGCGCCTACCAGGAAATCCTGGGCGACATCCACAACCTGTTCGGCGATACCGACGCGGTGGAAGTGCTGGCCGATGCCGATGGCTACGCCATCACACAGCAGCGCCGCGGCGACACCACCGACGTGATGCTGGATTACGTGGGTTACCGCCTGGACGAGCTGCGTGCGACCTATGCGCAGCGCGTGGCCGAGGCGCAGCTGTCGCCGGAACGTGCGCAGGAGCTGTCGGAGGCGCTGGAAGCCGGCCTGACCGGCTACACCTACCTGTCCGACGAACCGCTGGTCTGAGGTAAACGGGAACGCCGGGCATGGCCCGGCGCTACCGGCCCCGATGAGCGCGCGCGCGATCTTCCACCTGTTCCTGCATGCCGCCGTGCCAGCCCTGCTGGCATGGCTGTTCTGGCGCAAGCGCTTCGCCTCGGCGTGGCTGCTGATGCTGCTGGGCTGGATCATCGATCTGGACCATCTGCTGGCCGATCCGATCTATGCACCGAACCGCTGCAGCATCGGGTTCCACCCGCTGCACACCGCACCGGCGATTGCGGTCTATGCGGGGCTGTGCGTGCCGAAGAAAACGCGGTTGTTCGGTATCGGCTTGATCATCCACATCGTGCTGGACGCGATTGATTGCTGGTGGATGCATCACCGTTGATGCTGGGTGCGTGTCGACCAAGGTCGACACCTACCGGGAGCACGGCGACCGGTCGGGTTGGCGCTTGGTAGAGCCGGCCGCTGGCCGGCTTCCGCAGGGTGTTCCCGTTGATCACGTGGTTGCCGGCCAGCGGCCGGCACTACCCGCCGTTGGGTTGGCGAAGGTCGACACCTGCCGGGTGCACGGCGACCGGTCGGATTGGCGCTTGGTAGAGCCGGCCGCTGGCCGGCTTCCGCAGGATGTTCCCGGTGATCACGTGGTAGCCGGCCAGCGGCCGGCACTACCCGCCGTTGGGTTGGCCAAGGTCGACACCTACCGGGAGCACGGCGACCGGTCGGGTTGGCGCTTGGTAGAGCCGGCCGCTGGCCGGCTTCCGCAGGGTGTTCCCGTTGACCACGTGGTTGCCGGCCAGCGGCCGGCACTACCCGCCGTTGGGTTGGCCAAGGTCGACACCTACCGGGGGCGCGATGGCCGACGGAACTGATGTACTGCTTTGGTAGATGCCGACCTTGGTCGGCGCTTTTGATGCGTGTCGACCAAGGTCGACACCTACCGGATGCACGGCGAACGGCGTTCCCGGTGACCACGTGGTTGCCGGCCAGCGGCCGGCACTACCCGCCGTCAGGTTGGCCGCCTCACGCCACCGGCAACCACAACGTGGCCCGCAATCCCGGCTGTGCATTTTCCAACGCCAACCGCCCGCCATAACTGGCAGCGATATCACCCACAATCGCCAGGCCCAGCCCACTGCTGCCCTCGCGCTCATCCAGGCGCACGCCACGCTGGGTGACCTGTTCCAGCGCGTCTGCAGCCAGCCCGGGGCCGTCGTCGCGCACTTCGATGCGCAACTGCCCTTCGCTGGTGTCTGCAGTGACGTCCACCTGCTGCTTCGCCCACTTGCCGGCGTTGTCCAGCAGATTGCCCAGCATTTCCTCCAGGTCCGCACTGGCACCGGCGAACTGCAGTGCCGGATCGATACCAGCCGCCGTGAACGTGATGCCACGTTCGCCATGCACGCGTGCCATCAGCCGGCACATCGCCTGTGCGACTGCCGCCACGTCGGTGCGCTGGCGATGGTCGGCGGCCAACCCTGCGGCCAGGTAACGGTCGACGCTGGCCTGCATACGCGCACTCTGCTCGCGTACGGTGGCGCGCCAGTCCGCGCCGTCGCCGTCGGCCTCAGTGGCCAGCACGCTCAGCGGGGTTTTCAGCGCATGCGCCAGATCCTGTGCACTGGTGCGCGCGCGCGCGACCATGCGTTGCTGATGCTCCAGCAACGCGTTGAGCTCCTCGCCCAGCGGTGCGACCTCCGCACCCAACCTCCGTGTATCGATGCGCTGCGCGTCGCCGCGCCGCACCCGTTCCAGCTGTGCACCGAAGCGATGCAATGGACGCAATCCGAAGTGCACCTGGCTGGCCAGCACCGCCAGCCACGCCGCGACCAACACACCCAGCGCGATGGCAGTACGCTGGCGGAACGCGGCAACGTCTGCATCCAGCGCGCTGCGATCGGTGGCAACCACGGCCACGAACGGTTCGTTGGCGCGTGGCAGGCGCACCTGCTGCACGCGTGCGCGCAGGGATTGCTGCAGCGGTCCAGCCAGATTGCGGGTGGCCGCTCCCATGGCCGTGGCAGGCAGCGTTTCATCCCACAGCGAGCGCGATTGCAGCAGCACACGGCCATCGGCACCGGCGATCTGCCAGTAAGCACCTGAGAACACGCGCTGGAAGCGTGCGTCATTCGGTTCCTGGCGCAGGCGCAGCTGTCCGTCCGCATCCACTTCGGCCTGCGCCAGCAGGGTCAGCATGTCCTGCTGCAGTTCATGGTCGAAGCGATCGCGCGCGCTGCGCTTGAACAGCTCGCCCAGCAGTGCACTGGCCAGCAGCGAGACCAGCAGCAGGCCGACACCGCCAGCCAGCAGCAGGCGCCGTCGCAGCGAGGGTTGCCGGCTCACGGCGCGGCCAGCCGCCAACCCTGGCCGCGTACGGTCTGGATCAGATCGATGCCGAGCTTGCGGCGCACCCGCCCGAGCAGCACGTCCAGTGCGTTCGAGTCCGGATCGTGGCCGCCATCGAACACCTGTTCGCCCAGGCGGTCGCGGCCGATCACCTGGCCGCTGTGGTGGATGAAGTAACTGAGCAGGCGGAACTCCTGCGGGCTCAGCGACAGCGCCTGCCCATCCAGTTCAAAGCGGCCGGCGTTGACGTCCAGCTGCAGCGGGCCGCAGTGCAGGCGCGGGCTGGCGTGGCCGTGGCTGCGGCGGATCAGGGCGCGCAGGCGCAGCACCAGTTCGTCGGCCTGGAACGGCTTGGTGAGATAGTCATCGGCACCGGCATCGAACCCAGCCAGCTTGTCGTGCCAGCGCCCGCGTGCGGTCAGCACCAGCACCGGAAAGCTGCGGCCGTTGCCGCGCCAGCGCTCGATCACGCTCAGTCCGTCCAGCCCGGGCAGGCCCAGGTCGACGATGGCGGCCTGCAGATCTTCGATCTGGCCGATCTCCTCGGCCTGGCGGCCGTCGGCGACCACGTGCACCACGTAGCCGGCCTGCTCCAGCAGGGGCACCAGGCGCTGTGCCAGTGCGGCATCGTCTTCGGCCAACAGGATGCGCATCAGTCGTCGAGCTCCGTCTTCAGCAGCTTTCCGCTGCGCGCATCATAGTCCAGCTCCACTACCACGCCGTCGCCGCGCAGGATCTCCACTTCGTAGACGCCATCGTCCAGTTCCACTTCCAGCAGCTGGCCCGGAAAGTGCTTGAGCGCATCGCGCACCACGCTTTCCAACGGCACGTAGCGGCCCTGCTGCACGGCGCGGCGCGCGACCTGCTGCGCCGGGTCCTGTGCCGGTGCGGCGGCGGTGGGGGCGCTGGCCAGGGCCAGCAGCAGGGGCAGGGTGGAGAGCATCGGGGCGCAGGGCGGGCTGTAGGAACAGGCGTGAGTGTGCCGGGGCTGAGTAACAGCTGGCTAACAGTGCCGGCTAAGGAGCTGTTAACCACGGGGTGCATTGTGGCGTTGCCGGGATGGTCCGGCCACGAACACGAACAGGAGAACCCCCATGTTGAAGTCGCTCACCCTCGCCACTGTTGCTCTGCTGGCCATCGCACCGGCCGCACAGGCTGCACCGCTGGGCATGGCCCAGGTCGAACAGACCCTGCGCAAGGCCGGCTACACCCAGATCCATGAGATCGAACGCGATGATGGCCTGTGGGAGGCTGACGTGAGCCGCGCCGATGGCCGCTTCAGCGAGGTCTACGTAGACCCCAAGACCGGCGAGATCTTCGACGAGCACAGCGGCCGCGCGCTGTTGACCACCGAGCAGGTGCTGGCACGGGCACAGGCGCATGGCCTGCGCGAGATCCATTCGCTGGAACGCGATGGTGCGACCTGGTCGCTGGAAGCCCGCAATGCCCGCAACCAGAAGGTGGACGTGCGCCTGAGCGGCTATGACGGCCGCATCCTGCACAGCGAGCGCGATGGCTGGCTGGATTGATTCGCGTGCCGGTAGGTGCCGGCCGCTGGCCGGCACACGGGGAGAAAGCGTGTCGACCAAGGTCGACACCTACCGGACACGTGCAGCGGTAGCGGCCGACCTTGGTCGGCCCAGGCCCGACGCGGCGCTTACCAACCAAACGGCGGCGGGTAATCCCAGTAGCCCGGGCCGCGGCCGTAGTAGCCGCCGTACGGGCCGTAGAAGCCCGGGCCCTTGCCTTCGCTCACGTGGATGTTGACGTTGACCCCGTGGGTCTTGCCCTCATCGGTGGTGTAGTTCTTGCTCAGGTTCAGCGTGGCGGCGTTGTAGTGGCTGTTGCCACCGTTCTTGGAATAGCCGATGCCGGTAGTGAAGCTGCCGGACACTTTGACCTTGTCGTCGGTGACGTCGGCGATCTTCGCGTCGTCGTGCACGCGCGGGCCGCTCTTGTCACCGTAGTACGTGCCCGGCGGGTCCTGCTGCAGGGCCGGGTCGTTGAGGTAGCGCATCGGCGCCTGCGGCAGCGTCAGGTCCAGGCCGGCGGCCTGCGGCGCGGTGGCGCCAGCGGCGGACTGGGCCAGCACGGTTCCCGGCAGGGCCAGGCACAGCAGCAGGGTCAGGGGGCGGATCATGACGGCGCTCCAGCGGACAGGTGGCCACGCAACACGCGGCGGTACAGGCCGACGCTAGCAGGGGTTGCTTGAATGATGCCTGTCGGCGCCGGATTGGGGTAGAGCCAGGCCATGCCTGGCTGCAGGTCACAGCCGCCCGAACCCGAACAGCCCTTCCAGCGCATGCCTGCGCCGCTCGATCCGGGCCCGCAGCAGCTGGGCGCCGATCATCGAATAAGTGATGCCGTTGCCGCCGTAGGCCATGGCGAAATGCACCCGTGGCCCCCACTGATCGTGCGGGCCGAAGAAAGGCAGGCCGTCGGCGGTTTCGGCGAAGGTGCCGGCCCAGGAGAAGGCGGGCACCGGATCCAGCCGCGGGAACCAGTGCTGGAGCTGTTTCATCAGCTTGTCGGCCTTGCGCTCTACGCGCCTATCGCGGCGGGCGGGGATGTCGATGGCGTCGTCCAGCCCGCCCACCAGCAGGCGGCGGTCGCCGGTGGCGCGCAGGTAGAGGTACGGGCGTGCGCTCTCCCACACCATCGTGTTGCGCAGCCGGCCCAGCACGTCTGCATCGATCGGGTCGGTGATGAAGGCATAGCTGCTGCGGTTGCGTGCGACGCGCTGATGCAGCCAGCGTTGGTTGGCATAGCCCATTGCCAGCACCACGTGGCGGGCGTGGATCGTGGCGCCGTCCTCGGTGAGGGCGGTTACCCCGCGCGCGCTGGGCGTGAGCGTGTGCAGTACCGTACGGTCATGCACATTGCCGCCGCGCCGGCGCACGCGTTGCAGCAGCGCATAGGTCAGGCGATAGGGATCGACCCGCGCCGCCTGGCGCGTGAGCAGGGCACCGCCGGCGTCCACGTCGAAGCGCTTCCGCAGTGCCTCCGGGCCCAGCCAGCGGGCATCCAGGCCGATTCCGCGCCGTGCCTCACCTTCGGCCATCAGGCGCGGCACGTCGCGATGGCGGCTGGCCAGGTACAGGCTGTCCATGCGCTGGAAATCAACGTCTTTCAGGCCGCGAGCCACGTCGCCCAGGGCCGGAATCGCCTCGGCACACGCCCGATAGGCAAGCGCGGCGGCGTCCTGACCATGGCGCTGCGCCAGTTCCAGCAGATGGGTATCGATCTCGTACTGCAGCAACGCGGTGCTGGCAGCGGTGCTGCCCCAGCCGATGTCGCGCTGCTCGATCACCGCCACGTCGTGGCCATGCCGGGACAGTTCGTCGGCAATCAGCGCACCGGTGATGCCGCCACCGACCACCAGCACGTCGCAGCGCAGGTCCTTTTCCAATGGCGGAAACGCCTGGATCAATCCATTGCGTACCGCCCACCAGGGGTAACCGCTCTTCAGGTCCATGGCCGTGTGCTGCTCAGGCCGTGGGACGGCCGGTATGCGGGGTCTGGATCAGTTCGGACAGATCGAAGCCCTGCAGGCGGGCAGCGGCCAGATAATGGTCCTGCACGGTAGCGTCCAGCTGCGGTTCGCGGGCCAGCAGCCACAGGTACTTGCGATCGGGGCTGCCGACCAGTGCCACGCTGTAGTCCGGCGCGACCTGGATCACCCAGTAGTCGCCCTTGGCGAACGGCAGCCAGCGCAGGCCCTTGGGCAGGAAGCTCACTTCCAGGCGCGCGCTGTCGTTGTCGACGGCGCAGGCCTCGCCGGTGGCTTCCTCGACCTCGCCGTCCATACGGCAGCGGTTGGTGACGCCGACGTTGCCGTTGTCGAGCAGGGTGTAGTGCGCCGACACGTCGGTGCAGCCTTCCGGCTCGTGGCGCATCGGCAGGCGCGCGATCTCATACCAGGTGCCCAGGTAGCGGGGCAGTTTGAGGTCGGCGACGGTCTTCAGCGGCGGGTGCTCGGTCATCGGTGGTCGTGGCAGGGGTGGGCCTCCACGATGCCGATGGCCTTGCCATGGGCGGGTGAAGCCGGGGCGATGGCCGTGTCCAGAACGTTCCGTCGCCCCGGCGGAGCGCCCGTTGTCACCGGCGTGGCGGTATCCTGCTGCCAGCGCCGTGTTTTCCTGATCCAACCGAGGTGGAGGTGCCGATGTACCAGGTGATCCTGTTGAAGAGTGAATCCGCGTTCGCACGCGAACAGTGGCCGCAGGTCGATGACCTGGTCGACTACGAAGGCGTGGCCTACAGCCTGCGTGCCGGCCCGCGCCAGCCGCTGCCGACCGACCACGACTGGCACCCGGTGGCGGTATATGCGCCCGATGAGATTACCGAGGAAGAGTTCCAGGACTGGTACGCGCTGCAGCAGCCGGCCGTGGAAGAGCTGCGCCTGAAGTACTGATGCGCGACGCTGGCGGGGGCGCCCATCCGGCCTTGACCGGCTCTGCCGTATAGTCGCGCGCAGGCGCGGTGGTCCGCGCGAACCGGTGTGGCTGGCTTGTCTTCTTTCCTGCGATCGATCCGTGCACGGGGCCCTTGGCTGGCCCTGCTGCTGTGCAGCGCCTTCCTGCTGTCCGCGCCGGTGCTGGCGCAGGATGATGAGCCCACGCCGAAGCAGCAGCTGGCAGGTATCGATGCAAAGCTGAAGGAGGTCGACCGCAAGCGTGGTGATGCGGCCGCCATCGAGACGCTGGCGATGCTGTCCGAGAATGCCTCGCAGGCGCGGCGGGATGCTGAGGCACTGGAAAAGGAGCTGCAGCCACAGCTGGTTCGCCTCGACGAACAACTGGCGCAGCTGGGCACACCTGCCGAAGGCACCACCGAGCCGCCCGAACTGGCGGCGCAACGGCGCAGCATCAACAAACAACGCGACGGACTGGCCGCGTCGGTAGCGCAGGCCAAGACCAGTGCCGTGCGCGCCCAGCAGCTGGCGACCGACATCGACCAGCAGCGCGCCGCGCAACGTACCGAAGAACTGGGGCAGAAGGTTGCCTCGCCGTTGTCGCCCGCGCTGTGGAGCAAGGTTGCCGAGCGCCTGCCGATCGATATCGCACGCGTCGCGCCGTTGGCCGAGCAGGGGCGCGATACGTTCGTCGCCGGCATCCGGGCCAACGGCTGGGGCACGCCGTTGCTGGGCCTGCTGGCTGCACTGGTCATGATGTTCCCGCTGCGGTTGTGGCTGCGCCGGCTGGGTCGCCGCTTTGCCGCGTCCGAGCGTGCGCCCGATGGCCGCCTGCGGCGCTCCGGCCTGGCCATGTGGCTGCTGCTGGTGGGCACGCTGCTGCCCGGCTATGCCGTGGTGGTGCTGATGGCGGCGCTGGATGCCATCAATGCGATTGCGCCGCGCCTGCAGGTGGTGGCCGACGGGCTGGAGACCGCAACGTTCCGCGCTGCGTTCATTGCGGCACTCAGCGCCTGCATGCTGGTTCCCAAGCGGCCGTCGTGGCGGTTGCTGAATCTGGATGACACCGCCGCGCTCAAGCTGCGCAAGTACGCGTGGGGCGCGGCGGCGCTGGCCTGGCTGAGCACGGTGCTGGTCGCCCTCGATCAGGCCACACGTACCAGCGACGTCACCACGGTGGCGCTGGATGGCCTGATTGCGCTGACCTACCTCGGCCTGATCATGGCCATGCTGGTGACCCTGGCGCGCCTGCATCGCCGGCAGACCGCCGAGGCCGAGGCCAAGCTGGAGGCGCAGGCCGATGGCGTGGGCGCGGCCACACCGGTGCGCCGCAGCAGCTGGCTGGTATTGGCACGCGTGGCGGGCAACGTCGCGGTAGTAGCGGCCATCATCGCCACCCTGCTGGGCTATCTGAACTTCGCCAAGTTCGTGAACCAGCAGCTGATCGGCGGCAGCATCGTGGTGCTGGCGGCGACGCTGCTGTTCAAATTCGTCGATGACCTGAGCACGTGGATGCTCAATGCCGACAGCAAGGTGGGCCAGACCATTCTGCTCAGCACCGGCCTGAGCGTATCGCGGCTGGAGCAGGCCGGCGTGCTGCTGTCGGCGGCGCTGCGTACCGTGGTCGTGCTGCTCACGCTGCTTGCCCTGGTGGCGCCGTTCGGCAACATCGGTGCGGTGGTGGAGCGATTCACTTCGCTGCTCACCACGGGCATTCCGTTGGGCGGAACCACCCTGAAGCCGATGCAGATCGTGTTGGCGGTTGTGGTGCTGCTGGCCGGCCTGGCGATCACCCAGCTGGTGCAGCGCTGGCTGACCGATACCTACCTGCCCAAGACCGAACTGGACCTGGGGGCGCGTAACTCGGTCAGTACCGTCGCCCGCTACGTTGGCATCATCCTCGCCGTGATCTGGGCGTTGACGGCGATGGGGCTGGAGCTGACCAAGCTGGCGCTGCTCGTCAGTGCGTTGTCAGTGGGTATTGGTTTCGGCCTGCAGGTGATCACACAGAACTTCGTCTCCGGCCTGATCCTGCTGGCCGAGCGTCCTGTGAAGATCGGCGACTGGGTGAAGCTGGGCGACCAGGAGGGCGACATCCGCCGCATCAGCCTGCGTTCGACCGAGATCCAGGTGGGCGACAAGTCCACCCTGATCGTGCCCAACTCCGAGCTGGTCACCAAGACCGTGCGCAACATGACGATGGGCAACAACCAGGGCCGCATCCAGATCCAGTTCGCGGTGCCGCCCAGCACCGATGTCGGCAACCTGCGGCAGGCGCTGCTGGATGCGTATACCGCACACACCAACGTGCTGAAGCAGCCGGCGCCGACGGTCTACATCGACAGCATTGCCGGTGGCCAGATCACCATCAACAGCTTCGCGTACGTGGCCAGCCCGCGGCAGGTCTACGCCACCCGCAGCGATCTGTACTTCAGCCTGCTGCAGATCCTGGCGGAGCGGAACATCCCGCTGTCGACCCCGACCGACATCCACATCACCCGCGATCCGCAGGAGTAGGGGTTTCTTTGCAGGGCTGCGCCCTGCACCCGCTACAAGCCGGAGCAAAGGCAACAGCAACGGCAACGGCAACGGCAAAAGCTGGTTTCCTGTGGGATGGCGGGGTGGGTCCGGTTGCGGGGGACGCCGTAAACCCCCAGGCCGGCCCAGCCGCTGGCGGCTGTGCGTTCGGGCGCTTGCGAAGCAGTGCTTCGCAAGCAAAGCGCCCTCACCCATGGGGGCTTGGCCGCGGCATCCATGCCGCGGACACCCCCGCAACCGGACCCACCCCGCCTTCGACAGTTTGCTGCGGTCTGTCGGAAATGCTCTTGGGGTCAGATCCGTTTTCCGGAGGAAAACGGATCTGACCCCAGATTGATTTCCATATCTGACAGAAGTGTCAACCAAGGTCGACACCCACCGACAGACGCAGGAATCTGTCAGAGGTGGGGCGGTGTCGGAGTGCGGGGTGTCAGCCGCATGGATGCGGCTGTCAAGCCTACAGGGACGTACTTGCGGCGTCCCCGCACTCCGGCACCACCCCACCAAACCACGGAATGCCCGCTGTTGCCGTTGCTGTTGCTTCGGCTGTTGCTTCGGCAGGTGCAGGGCGCAGCCCTGCAAAGAAACCCCTACCCTCGTGGTCGGCTGCGGGATGGCACCAGTGCGAATGTGTCCACCGCCAGCTTCTCGGCGTGGTTCAACCACGCGCGGATCTCCAGATCATCCACTTCGTGATCCAGCCCGAACGACACGTTGATCTTGCCGTTGGCATCGGGCTGCACCCACTGCTGCGCCAGTACCACCTTGCGCTGCGAGGACACCGCCTCGATCCAGAAACCACGATCCGGGCGCGTGCTCGCAACCAGCTGCAGCATGTACTGGCCGGCACGGGTACGGCGCCCCTTCTGGGTGATCATGTGTGCCTGGCGCACGCTCGGGCGCGGGCCCTGGAATGCGTCCAGTGGTGCATCCACCGCGATGCCCCCGCGCAGGTCGTTGTCGCGGTACAGCTTGATGCCGTTGTCGCGGTTGACCAGCAGGGCGCACCAGTCACCATCGGCCGAGCCATCCTCGAATGCGGTGCAACGGTCGACGTAGGCCAGCGTGTTGTCCGGGTTGGCATCATCGAACTGGCGCGAGGTGTTTTCCAGATACACCGACTTCAACCCCCAGTCCTTGTCGTACTCCAGCAACACCGGTGGCTGCACGTGCTGCAGGCCGACCACCACCTGGTCATCGCCATCGATCTTCAGCTCGCGGGTCGGTTCGCCCAGCCACAGCGAACGGGCGAAGGCGAGGTACTGCGGGTAATCGCGGCCACCATCGCGCTGGGTGGCCACGCTGGCGCTGGGCGCGCGCTGGGTATCGATCAGTGAACGCCCGAAGCCCATCGTCTTCAGGTTCGGGTCCAGCAGGCTGAGCAGGGTCGCACCCGAATCCAGCGTGGTGCCGGCGTCGGCGCTGAGCTGCTGCGGGGCAATGTCATCACCCAGGAACAGCAGCAGGTTCTCGCGCTTCTGCCGGGTCAGGATATGGGTCAGATCGTTGGGCATCGCCAGGTGGTCGGAAGCGATGACGATCAGCGTGTCCTTGCCGTACGGGCTGGCCTGGATGCGTTCGACGAGCTGCGAGATCAGGCGGTCGCTGCACTTGAGCGCGTTGAGCATGTTGATGTTGCCGTACTGGCTCTGGTAGCGCTCGCCCTTGCACGACACCGGCAGATGACCGGCCGGGTGGTGGGTGTCCATGGTCAGCGTGGTCAGCATGAACGGCGAACCGGCGCGCGAGAGCTGCTCGAAGCGCTGGTAGGCGGTATCCAGCAGCACGTCATCGTGCACGCCCCACGCCGAGTAGTGGATGCGGCCGATCTTCTTCTGCTGCTTGAACCATGCCAGATCATGGACTTCATCAAAGCCGTGGCTGGCCAGGAACTGGCCCTTGCCGGCGAACTGGCCGTTTGCACCGCCCAGGTAATGATTGGTGTAGCCCTGCTGCTTCAGGTAGTCGCCCAGACACACGGCCTTGGGCAGGAAGCTGCCCATGCGATCCATGCTGTTCTCATCGCCCTGCGAGGTGGTCAGCGGCACGCCGCACATCGACGACACCAGGCCAGCGATGGTCCAGCCGCTACCCTCGGCGGAGGCAAGGCCGCGCACGTCCAGCGACTCGGAGGCCAAGCGGTTGAGGTTGGGCATCAGGCCCGGAAAAACGCTCTCGTCCAGATAGGTACGTTCCAGGCTTTCGCCGTAGATCCAGACGATGTTGCGCGGACGCTGCAGCGGCTGCGTCGGCACCTGGTACTCGGGGGCAATGCGGGCGAAGTCGACCGGACGCAGCTGCTGGTACAGGCGCTGGCCGTCGCGGGCCAGCGGGCTGATCATGATCGTGGCCACCCACACGGCCGCGAAACCGGCGAACAACGCGCCACCGTGGCCGGTCCGGCGCCAGCGCTTCACCCGCGTCGCGAACAGCGGCAGCAGCGAGACCAGCGCCAGCACGATGAAGCCGGCAATGTAGCCCTTGAAGTCGGAGACACCGGCGCCTTCCATATCGGCGCCGAGGTGATACAGGGTTGCAGCGTTGAGCCCATCACCGGACAACTTGTCGATCAGCCACCATGCGCTGAGCATGAGCAGCAGCAGCGAGAGCGAACCGGCCTTCCACCACACCCATTTGCCGGACGCGAGGAACAGCCAGCACAGCAGCAGGAACGACAACAACAGTATCCAGAGCATAGGCAGCTTCGGCAGTGACGGGATGTTGATGGACGTCGTACCGACGCGTGTCCATCCGACCGGCGCTGTCGCAAGCACATACACATGACAGGCCGATGACCCGATAGTGCATGCACGAACCTGACTGAAATGTTTGTTGAAAGAACGCGCGCGCAATCGCGCTCAGAAGGTAAAACGAGCGTGAAAGGGTTCGTTGGATTGCATTAAAAACCGCATGAATACGGATGTTTTCGTTGATGCGCTAGCGGTGCCCACGTTCTTCGCGTGCCCGCGCACGACGATCGAACAACAATGCACTGGTGACGATGCCAAGCCCGAGTACCACGCCGATCAGCAGCAGCACCAGCGCGATGAGCGGATAGCCGAACAGATGCCAGCCGGTGTCGATCTTCATCATCATCGCCGCGGCCATGATCAAGGCCGCACTGATGATGCCGGCGGCGACGCGGTTGGCGATCTTCTGCAGGTTCTCCATCAACCGCGATTCTTCCAGGCCGGTCACCTTCATCTGCAGGCGGTTCTCGGCCAGCAGCGCCATGATGTCCGACAGCTTGCGCGGTCCGTCGCGCAGCAGCTGCTGCAGCTCCATCGCCTCGCTGGCGAGGTTGGCGGCAGACAGCGATTTCTTCAGGCGTGCGCGCATCACGTGCTGCAGCTGGCGCTCGACGATGCGACGGGTATCCAGGTCCGGCGCCAGCAATCGGCATACGGTTTCCAGATTGAGCAGGGCCTTGCCGAGCAGGCTCAGCTCCGGCGGTGTGCGCAGGCCGCAGGCGGTGGCGATGCGCACCATGTCCAGCACCACGCGGCCTTCGGAGAAGCTGCCACTGGCGGCGTAGCGCGCGATCAGCTGACCGGTCTCGCGCAGGTAGCGCTCTTCGTCGAAGGCTTCCAGCCGCGTGCTGATGCTGATCAGGTCGTCGGCCACTTCCTCGCCGCGGCCATCGACCGCCGCGAACAGGATCTTCAGCAGGCGCTCGCGCAGGCGCGGCGGCATGTGCGCGACCATGCCCAGGTCGAAGATCGCCAGCCGTCCGTCGGGCATCACCCGCAGGTTGCCGGGATGCGGGTCGGCATGGATCTCGCCGTGCACGAAGATCTGGTCCAGGTAGCCGCGGATCAGCGCCGCGGCCAGTGGGTCCATCGATTGTTCGGTGCGGCGCACATCGGGAATCGCATCCACGCGCACGCCGGTGGCCAGTTCCATGGTCAGCACGCGCTGACTGCTGTAATCCCACAGCGGCTGCGGTATCCACAGTCGGCGGAACGGCCTGAGATGGCGGCCGAAACGGGCCAGGTTCTCGGCCTCGGCGTGGTAGTCCAGCTCCTGCATCAGGGTCTTGGCGAACTCGTTGAGCCAATCGCGCAGGCGCACCCGACGGCCGACCTGGGTCAGATGGTCCGCGGCCAGCGCGAAGCTGCGCAGTGCCTCCAGGTCCGAGCGCAGCTGCGCGGCGACCTCGGGTTTCTGCACCTTCACCGCTACCTGGCGGCCATCGTGCAGCACCGCGCGATGCACCTGCGCGATCGAGGCACAGCCCAGTGGCTCGGGATCGAACGCGGCGAACAGCTTGTTCACCGGCGCGCCCAGCTCCTGTTCGACGATGGCATGGATGCGAGCGACCGGAATCTCGGCCACCTTTTCCTGCATGCGCTCCAGCGCCGTAGCGAACTCCACCGGCACCATGTCCGGGCGCGTGGACAGCATCTGGCCCAGCTTGACGAAAGTCGGCCCCAGGGCTTCCAGATCGCTGACGAACTGCTCCGGGTTGCCATCGGCGGGCACGTCGGCCTGGTTGCTGGCGGCGTCCAGGTTCATGCCCGAGAACACACCCGAATGGCGATAGCGCATCAGCAGGCGCAGGATCTGGCTGCGCCGGTTCATGCCCTTGACCAGCGGAGGGTTGCCATTGGTGGTGGGCGGATTGCTCAAGCGGAACTCCTTGCAGACGACGGCCGGTAGCGCCGGGCCATGCCCGGCGGAACGGGATCACGCCCCAGTCTGGCCGGGGCGGGGTCGTCACGTGGTGAACCCGATATCTTCCGCAGTCCACGCCGGATCGGTCAGAATCCGCTCATTCCCTCACTTGGACGCCCCATGGCCGGTGCCAGCCTGTTTGCCCTGCTCGACGATATCGCCTCCCTGCTGGACGACGTCTCGGTCCTGACCAAGGTCGCGGCGAAGAAGACCGCCGGTGTGCTCGGCGACGACCTGGCGCTGAACGCGCAGCAGGTCACCGGGGTCAACGCCAACCGCGAACTGCCGGTGGTGTGGGCGGTGGCCAAGGGCTCGCTGGTCAACAAGGTGATCCTGGTACCGGCGGCACTGGCGATCAGCGCGCTGGAGGCGTGGCTGCACAGCCGTGGCTGGAACGTGCCGCTGATCGTGCCATTGATGATGATCGGCGGTGCCTTCCTCTGCTTCGAGGGCGTGGAGAAGCTGGCGCATCGCTTCCTGCATTCCTCCGACGACGATGCCGAGCGCCAGGCCGAGCGCCGCAAGGCGCTGGCCGATGCCGAGGTGGACATGGTGGCGTGGGAGAAGGACAAGGTAAAAGGTGCGATCCGCACCGACTTCATCCTCTCGGCCGAGATCATCGTGTTGACCCTGGGCGTGGTCGCCACCGCACCGTTCACCAACCAGGTGGTCACCCTGGCCGTGGTTGCACTGGCGATGACGGTCTTCGTCTATGGGCTGGTGGCGGGCATCGTCAAGCTTGATGATGTCGGCCTGTACCTGTCGCGCAAGGGCGGTGCCATTGCTGCCTTCGGCCGTGGCCTGGTGGCTTCGGCGCCGTGGCTGATGAAATTCCTGTCGGTGGCCGGGACCATCGCGATGTTCCTGGTCGGCGGCGGCATCCTGGTGCACAACGTGCCGGCACTGCACCACGCGGTGCAGGGGCTGGGCGGTGAAGGACAGTGGGGCTGGCTGATCAGCGCCGTGGCCAACATGGTGGTGGGCATCATCGCCGGCGCCATCGTGCTGGCGGCGGTGACCGGATTCCAGAAGCTGCGCGGGAAGTAAGCAACGGCCCTTTGTCCGGTAGAGGCCGACCTTGGTCGGCGCTTTGTTTCCCGCGTGTGCCAACCAAGGTTGGCACCTACCGAGGCAGTTTCCGGTGTACCGGGAAACTACCCTGCCTGCACCCGGTTCTTGCCCTGCCGCTTGGCCGCATACAGCGCGTCATCCGCGCGCCGCAGCAGCGCTTCGGTGTCATCGCCGGGCTGCCATTGCGCCAACCCGGCACTGAAGTGCACAGGCACGCGCTGGTCCTGCACGGTCAACACGCGGTGCGCCAGCGAGCGCTGCAGGCGTTGCACGGTGGCCATGCTGTCGGCACCCTGGGTTTCCGGCAGTACCAGCACGAACTCGTCGCCACCCAGCCGCGCGATGCCGTCGGTTGCCCGCAGCAGCAGCTTGCACACGGTCACCAGGTGCTGCAGCAGTGCATCGCCACCGGCATGGCCATGTGCATCGTTGGTCTGGTGGAAATCGTCCAGGTCGATCATCGCCACGCCCAGCGGTGAGTTGTTGCGCGCGGCGCGGGCCAGCTCACGCTGCAGCAGTTCGTCCAGGCCGCGGCGGTTCAGTGCCTGGGTCAGGGGATCGATGCGGGCCAGATCGCCGGCCGCGCGCAGTTCCTGCTCAAGCTCGGCGATGCGCTGCTCGGCACGTTCCACTTCCTGGCGCGCGCTGGCCAGATGATCGCGCGCCTGCGCGGCCTGCTGCTGCACCTTGCCGGTATCGCGCATCACTTCCTGCAGCAGCTGGTTGAGGTCGGCGATGCTGCGTGCCTCGCGCAGCTGCAGTGCATAGCTGCCGATGCGGTCGTGGTACTCACCGGTGCTGGTGGCCATGCCATCCATGCGTTCGATGAACTCACCCATCAGCCCGCGCATCGCCGCCTTCGAATCGTCGATGCCCTGGCGCAGCAGGCCCTGCTTGTAGATCACTTCGCGCAGCTCGGCGCGGGTGCGCTCCACCGCTTCGGCTTCCAGCGGTCCGTCCAGCAGGTGGCGCACTGCGGCGATCTGGCCCTGAAGCCAGCTGCGGTCGTCCAGCAATTCGCTGACGTTCTCCAGCAGCAGCGCGAACAGCTCAAGCAGCAGCGCCTGCTGCTCCTGCCAGCTCTCGGCACGCACGCCGACCTGGTGGCCGAGTTCGCGCACGCCCTGTTCGATCGGTTCCAGTGCCGTACCCGGTTGCCACTGGCGCAACTGCATGGCCAGCGTCTGCGCCTGCTCGCGCAGGTCCGGATCGTGCTGCAGCAGGGCCACCACCGCGCCGCCCAGCAGCAACCGCAGCTGCTCGGACAGGCGCAGGCTTTCCGGCTGCCCGTCCGGCGAATGCTGTTCGATGGTTCGGATGTACTTGTCGATCAGCTGCCGCATCGCGCGCCCATAGCGCGGCCAATCGGCGCTGGCCTGCGCCGACTGTAGGCGGTCGCCCATATCGCCCAGTTCGCCGGGCAACGTGGCCATGCCATTGGCGAACGCGGCCAGCAGCGGTTCCGGTGCATCGGCCCCGGCGAACAGCTGCTGGAGGGCCACGCCACCGCCGCCCTGCAGCACCACGCGGTCTCCCAGCCCGTCATCCACCACCGCGCGCACGCGTGCCGGCGGCCCAAGGGCGGTACCGGGGGCAGGGCGGTGGTCGGGCTGGTCCGTCATGGAGCAAATCCTGGGGGCTGGCAGGGACTGGTTCCAGCATATCGGCGCGGCTGCCGACGGCTTGAACGGCTAGGATGGGCGACAGGATGCCGCAGTGGAGGTGGTGATGCGCGTGATGTTGCTGGGGGCGACCGGCCTGGTCGGCGGGCTGGCCCTGTCCAGGCTGCTGGACGACACGCGCTGCAGCGCCGTGATCGCGCCGACCCGCCGCCCGTTGGGCGCAGCCCACGGGAAGCTGGAGAACCCGGTGCTGGCCTTCGATGCGCTGCCCGCCGCAGCCGAATGGGCGCGCGTGGACGCGGTCATCTGCGCGCTCGGCAGCACCATCGCTCAGGCCGGCAGCCGCGAGGCCTTCCATCGCATCGACCATGACTACCCGCTGACGTTCGCCCGGCTGGCGCAGGCGCAGGGTGCGCAGACCTATGTGCTGAATTCCGCGGCTGGCGCCAACCCGCAGTCGTCGATCTTCTACAGCCGGGTGAAGGGCAAGCTGGAGCGTGACCTGCGTGCGCTGGGGTTCGCTTCGCTGACGCTGGTGCGCCCAGGGTTGATTGGTGGCGAGCGCAACGAGGTGCGCCGCGGCGAGCGTTTCGCATTGACGGTGCTGGGCGCTCTGGGGCCGGTGTTGCCACGGGCGTGGCGGATCAATCCGGCCAGCGAGATCGCCAAGGCGCTGGTCGAGTCCGCGCTGGCTCCGCAACCGGGTGAGCACGTGGTGGCATCGAGCGCGCTGGTCGGCTGATGTCGCGTGCGCTGCGCCTGACCCAGCTGTTGCAGCTGCTGCGCCGGCATCGGCGGCCGGTCACGGGGCAGGCGCCGATGCGCTGGGCATCAACCTGCGCACGCTGTACCGCGATATCGAGACGCTGCGTGAGCAGGGTGCCGACCTGCGCGGCGAGACTGGCGTTGGCTACCAGCTGGCACCGAGCGATACCCTGCCGCCGATGACCCTGCCACCCGCCGAGATCGATGCATTGGTGCTGGGCCTGCGCTGGGTTGCGGCGCGCACTGAGCCTGCGCTGGCCGAGGCCGCGCGTGATGCTTTGGCGCGTATCGCGCATGTGTTGCCTGCAGCACGGCGCGAAGCGCTGCGTGACAGCGGCCTGCGCGTGGGTCCCTCGCGTGCGGCGGCCAAGGTGCCCGCTGCGCGCCTGCAGGCTGTGCGTGAGGCAGTGGGTTCGCAGCAGCGCCTGAAGTTCGGCTACCAGGATGCACAGGGCCAGCGCAGCGAGCGCATTGTCTGGCCGTTCGCGCTGGGCTACTTCGATGAAGTGCCGATGCTGGCGGCGTGGTGTGAGAGCCGGGAGGACTTCCGTCATTTCCGCCTGGACCGCATCCGCCAGGTGCGCGCGCTGGAGGATCACTACCTCGTGCCTCGCGCCACGCTGCTGCGGCGCTGGCAGAAGGCGCAGGGCATCGCGCCCGACTGGCTGGATCGTTCGTAGCGTCGGGTTTGCCCGCCTGCTTCCGCGTTTCGTTTCCTGCTGCTGGTGGGATGGGTTGGTGGGCTTCGCTCTTTGCTCCTGGTAGATGTCGAGCTTGCTCGACCGCCTTTGATCTTCGCGAACAGCAGTCGAGCAAGCTCGACATCTACCAGAGCAACGGCAACAGCAGTCGAGCACGCTCGACGCTACTGACAGAATCTGTCAGCAGGGCCGTACCACCATGAACGCTCCCAACAACGGAGGTTCCCCATGTTCACGCCCAGCACCCTGCTGCAGTACGTGCGCGACGTCGCCACCAGCGCCACGTTCTACAGCGGCATCCTCGGCAAGCCACCGGTCGAGCAGTCGCCCGGCTTTGCCTTGTTCCTGCTCGGCGATGGTGCTGCGCTGGGCCTGTGGCAACGCGACGACGTGCAGCCGCCGGTGTCCGCACAGGCCGGTGCCGCCGAACTGGCGATGGTGGTCGCCAACCCGGAGGCCGTGCAGCAGATGCACGATGCGTGGCACGCACTCGGCGTGCAGATTCTGCAGACACCGGTGACCCTGGAATTCGGCCACACCTTCGTCGGTGCCGATCCGGATGGCCACCGCCTGCGTGTCTATAGCCGCGCCGAGGGCATGGTCGCGCGCGATTGATCGCCCGCATTGTGTAGATCCACGCCATGCGTGGAAGCAGGCACAAAAAAACGCCGGGCAGTGCCCGGCGTTTCTCCAATTCATGTGCCAACCAAGGTTGGCACCCACCCGATCAGCTGGCCAGCGCCAGGTCGTCCATCATCGCGCGCAGGAAGCGGGCCGCTTCGCCGCCGGTGGCCGCGCGGTGGTCGAAGGTGACCGACAGCGGGATCACCTTGTGCGCTTCCACGCCGCCCATCACCGGGGTCATCTGGTGGCGGGCACGGCCGGCACCGACGATGGCCACGCATGGCGGCACCACGACCGGGGTCGCGTAGCGGCCGGCGAACATGCCGAAGTTGGACAGCGAGATGGTGTAGCCGCTCAGTTCCGAGGCAGCGATCGAACGCGATTCCACCTGCTCGCGCAGGCGGTTGACGCCTTCGCGGATGCCGCGTGCATCGAGCATGTCGGCGTTGCGCAGGGCCGGCACGAACAGGCCGTCGTCGGTGTCCACGGCGATGCCGATGTCCACCTGCGCGTGCAGGGTGCGGGTCAGCGCTTCACCGTCGAACCAGGCGTTCATCGCCGGCACCTTCTGTGCGGCGACCACGATCGAACGCACCAGGCGCGCGGTGACGTCGTTGCCCGGCAGCCAGGCATGGATGTCGGCGTCGTCGTTCAGCGTGGTCGGCACGACCTTGCTGTGCGCATCGGCCATCACGCGGGCCATGTTGCGGCGCACGCCCTTCAGCGGTTCCGGCTGGCCCTTGGCGACCACGCCCGGCGGCTGGGTGCGCATCGGCTTGCCGGCGGCAGACAGCGGGGTGCGTGCTTCGCTCTGCACCGGGGCAGACACCTGCGCCGGGGCCGGCGCGGCGTAGGCGGCAGCAGCGGCCGGCGCCGGAGCGGCACCGATCTTTGCGCTGCTATCCGCAGCCGCCTGCTTGACGTCGGCCATGGTCACCGCGCCATCGGCGCCGGTGGCGCGTACGCGGGACAGGTCCACGCCCAGCTTGCGCGCGGTGGCACGCACGGCCGGTACGGCCTTGACGCCACCGACGGCCAGCGCCTGTTCGGCGTGCACGGCGTTGGAGCTCTGCATCGCGCCGACCACGGTACCGGCGTCATCACGTTCGGCGGCGGCGGGCTTGGCGGCTTCGGCGGCCACCGGTGCGGCAGCGGCCGGCAGCGGCGGCGGGGTCGGTGCAGCGGCAGGTGCGGCATGGCCGTGGCTGTGGCCGGTGTCCTGGCCATCGGCACGCTGCGGCAGGTTCGGGTCCAGCGCGAAGCTGGCCAGCACCGAACCGGTCGGGATGATGTCGCCGGCAGCGCCGGACAGCTTCAGCACCGTGCCGGAGAACGGCGAGGGCACTTCGACGACGGCCTTGGCGGTCTCCATCGAGACCAGCGGCTCGTCCAGCTTGATCACATCGCCTTCCTTGACGAACCACTCGACGATGGTCGCGTCCGGCAGGCCTTCGCCCAGGTCGGGCAGGTTGAAGTTCTTGGTCTGGCTCATTTGCAGTTCTCTTCCAGCAGTTCCAGTTCGCGGGCCGGCAGCCAACCCGTCGCGCCATTGGCGCGCTCGGACCACCACCACCCGCCGTGTTCGTGATGAAGCTTCACCATCTCGCCGTTTTCCACATCCAGCTCGCGGGCGTCGTAGTCGCACAGGGCTTCGGCGCGACCCTCGTCCAGCAGCTGCAACCAGGCGATGGGCGCCCATCCAGCGCGCCCATCGTTGGTGCGTACCCAGGCAAACGCCGGCCATTCCTCGTCACGTACACCTACTTCGACGATCTGGCCGGTGCGGAACCGGAGCGGGTTGGGATACTGGCTGCGGTAAGCCCCCAGGAGGCGGGCCCGCATGTCAGCCGGCCGCCACCGCGCGCTTGGCCGCAGCCACGATCCGCTCAACGCTCGGCAGGTACTTCATTTCCAGGCGGAACAGCGGAATGTGGGTGTCGTAGCCAGTGACGCGCTCGACCGGGGCCAGCAGGTCGTAGATCGATTCCTCGGCCAGGCGCGCGGCGATCTCGGCGCCGAAGCCCGCGGTCTTCGGGGCCTCCTGCACGATCACGCAGCGGCCGGTCTTGGCCACCGATTCGGCGATGGTGGCGAAATCCAGCGGACGCAGCGTGGCAACGTCGATGACTTCGGCGCTGATGCCTTCACCGGCCAGCTTGTCGGCCGCTTCCAGCGCTTCCTTCACCTGCGCGCCCCAGGTCACCAGGGTCACGTCGGTGCCGTCGCGCAGCACGAAGCAGACGTCCAGCGGCAAGGCTTCGCCGTCGTTGACGACCACTTCCTTGTACTGGCGGTAGATGCGCTTGGGCTCCATGTAGATGACCGGATCCGGCTCGCGGATCGCGGCCAGCAGCAGGCCGTAGGCACGCTGCGGCGACGACGGCAGCACCACGCGCAGGCCCGGCACGTTGGTGAAGATCGCCTCGTTGGCTTCGCTGTGGTGTTCCGGTGCGCGGATGCCACCGCCCCACGGCACGCGCAGCACCATCGGGCAGTGCAGGCGGCCACGCGTGCGGTAACGCAGGCGTGCGGCATGGCAGACGATATGGTCGACCATCGGGTACATGAAACCGTCGAACTGCGCTTCGGCCACCGGCTTCATGCCCTGTGCCGCCAGACCGATGGTCAGGCCGGCGATGGTGGTTTCATCCAGCGGGGTGTCGAGGATGCGCTCGGAGCCGAAGCGCTGCTGCAGGCCGGCGGTGGCGCGGAACACGCCGCCGTTGACGCCCACGTCCTCGCCCAGCACCAGCACCGAGGGGTCGTGCTCCAGCTCCCAGGCCAGTGCCTGGGTGATGGCTTCGATCAGGGTGATGGGGGTGGTGGTCATGCTCTGTTCTCCGCGCGCGACGGCGGCGCTGTCGGCGGCGTTGGTGTGCGCGCCGGGCGCGCCGTTCTTGATCTCATCCATGGCGCTGCTCCAGGGCGATCGCCTGGGCACGCTGGGCCAGCAGGTCCTGCGGCGGATCGGCGTAGAGGAAATCGAACATCGCCTCGACCGGCTGCACCGGCGTGTTGAGGTACAGGTTCACTTCCTCGTCCACGCGCGTGCCGCACTGGGCGACCCAAGCAGTTTCTTCTTCCTCGCTCCAGACGCCGGCGTTGATCAGGTACTTGCGCAGGCGCAGCATCGGCTCGCGCTGCCAGGCATCCTTCACTTCGGCGTCGTCGCGGTAGCGGCGCGCGTCATCGGCGGTGGTGTGGTCGGACAGGCGGTAGGTCATCAGTTCCAGCACGGTGCCACCATCGCCGGCCAGCGCACGTTCGCGCGCCTGCTCCATCGCCGCCAGCACTGCGATCAGGTCGTTGCCGTCCACCTGCAGGCAATGCAGGCCGCCGGCCAGGCCCTTCTGCGCCAGCGTCTCGGCACCGGTCTGGGCCGAACGCGGGACCGAGATGGCCCAGCCGTTGTTGACGATGCACAGGATCAGCGGCAGCTTGTAGGCGCCGGCCGAATTCAGTGCCGCGTAGAAGTCGGTCTTCGAGCTGCCGCCGTCGCCACACACGGCCACCGCGATCTGCGGTTCCTTGTTGAGCTTGAACTTCAGCGCGGCGCCTGCGGCATGCAGGCACTGGGTGGAAATCGGCACGCAGAACGGGAAGTCCTTGGCCGCGTTGCCGCCGTAGTCGTTGCCGCGTTCGTCGCCGCCCCAGTACATCAGCACGTCGTGCGGGCGCACGCCGCGCATGAACATCGCGCCATACTCGCGGTAGGACGGTGCGAACACGTCGTCCTTCTGCATCGCAGCGCCGATACCCACGTGCGCGGCTTCATGGCCCAGGCAGGCGGCATAGGTGCCGAGCTTGCCGGTGCGCTGCAGCGCGATGGATTTGCTGTCGAACGTACGTACGAACAGCATCTGCTTGAACAGCGGCACCAGGACCTTGGGGTCGCGCAGCGACGCGGGCAGGTCATCGCGGACGAGCGTGCCGTCCACGTCCAGGTACTGCAGGTATTCGATCTTGAATTCAGCGGCAACCGTCATTGCGTACTGCACCTTCGACAGAGAAGTTACAAATGATATGAATCGCCATGTTAAGGAACGCGTACGGAATAGCCTTCCTGCGGCGCAACACGGCGACGCCCTGTTTTACCCCTGCCGGCGGGTGGGGGGCCAATAACAACAACGTATTCAGTCGTTGCTGCAAAGCATCAGAATACGCCTCTGGCTGACTGCCCGTGCAACGGCCCGAACGGTTCCACGCGCAGCCCCCATATCAGGGGATGCTCCACGGGCGCCCGGACGCCCCGGTATGGACGCGGCGGCTGCCAGCATGGCGGCAACGCGCTACCCTTGCCGCCCCCGATCTGGTCCCGCCCATGTCCGTCGACAACAACCAACGCGATCTCGAAGCTGGCATCCACACCGATCTGCAGGGGCGGCTGACCTATGGCGGCTACCTGCGGCTGGACCAGCTGCTCAGTGCGCAGCAGCCGTTGTCCAACCCGCCGCACCACGACGAGATGCTCTTCATCATCCAGCACCAGACCTCGGAGCTGTGGCTGAAGCTGCTTGGCCACGAACTGCGTGCCGCGATCGGCTTCCTGCAGCGTGATGAAGTCTGGCAGTGCCGCAAGGTGCTGGCGCGCAGCAAGCAGGTGCTGCGCCAGCTGACCGAGCAGTGGTCGGTGCTGGAAACGCTGACCCCGTCCGAGTACATGGGCTTCCGCGACGTGCTGGGCCCGTCCTCGGGCTTCCAGTCGCTGCAGTACCGCTACATCGAGTTCCTGCTGGGCAACAAGAACGCGCAGATGCTGCAGGTGTTCGAGCACGACCCGGCCGGCCAGGCGCAGCTGCGCACCGCACTGGAAGCGCCCAGCCTGTACGAGGAATTCCTGAAGTACCTGACCCGTTTCGGCCACGCCGTCCCGGCGGTGTACGAGGCCCACGACTGGACCCAGCCGCATGTGGCCGACGACGCACTGCAGCCGGTCTTCGAACGCATCTACCAGGACACCGATCGCTACTGGCGCGAGTATTCGCTGTGCGAGGACCTGGTGGACCTGGAGACCGCGTTCCAGCTGTGGCGATTCCGACACATGCGCACCGTGATGCGGGTGATCGGCTTCAAGCGCGGCACTGGCGGCTCGTCCGGCGTCGGCTTCCTGGCCAAGGCGCTGGAACTGACCTTTTTCCCGGAACTGTTCCAGGTGCGCACCAGCCTGCAGGCCGCACCCCCGGCCGATCTGGCCTGACTCCCATTCAGCTTGGTTCCCGGCCGGCGGCTGGATCGTTTCAGATGCAAGTTCAGCGAGCAGGCCGGCACCTGCCTCAAACGGCGTGTATTTGACGTGAACGCCAGAAGTCGGTGATCCTCGCGCGTTGCTCCACTGCACATCGGACGTGCTCGTCATCCACCGAACCAGGAAATCCGCATGAGCTTGAACGCCACTGCGAACACCCCAGAGCCGGCCGTGCCGGACTTCAAGACCATGATGGGCCACCCGCGCCCGTTGTGGATGCTGTTCATGACCGAGTTCTGGGAACGCTTTGCGTTCTACGGCATCCGCTGGGCCTTGGTGCTGTACATCGTCGCCCAGTTCCGTGATGGCAGTGCCGCCGGTGAAGCCGACGCCAGTCGCATCTACGGTGCCTACCTGGCGCTGGTGTACGCCGCGGCGATCTTCGGTGGCTACGTGGCCGACCGGGTGTTGGGGTACCAGCGCTCGATCCTGACCGGTGCAGTCATCATGGCCGCCGGCCTGTTCATGATCTCGTTGCCGGAAGAGCATCTGTTCAAGCTCGGCCTGGCCACGATCATCGTCGGCAACGGCATGTTCAAGCCGAACATCTCGACCATGGTCGGCAAGCTGTACGGCCTGAAGGATGAGCGTCGCGATTCGGGCTTCACCATCTTCTACATGGGCATCAACATCGGCGCGATGATCGCCCCGGTGCTGACCGAGTACCTGGCCCGCAAGGTCTTCGGCACCTCGGAAATGCCGTCCTACAAGGTCGTGTTCATCGCCTCGGGCGTGGGCATGCTGATCTCGCTGGTGTGGTTCTACGTCGGACGTGCCGGCCTGAAGGGCATCGGTGCTCCGCCGGCCGGCGCTGAAGGCTTCGGCCGTGTCGTCATGGTGCTGGTGGGCTCGCTGTTCGCCATTCCGGTGGCCTACTTCCTGCTGGCCACCGGCGCCACCGCGCTGGCCTGGATCCTGGGCGTGATGTTCGCCGCGCTGGCCGTGCTGCTGCTGGTCGAGGGCATCCGCGAGGGCAAGGTGCAGCGCGACCGCGTGATCGCCATGCTGATCATCTTCGCCTTCAACGTGATGTTCTGGATGTTCTTCGAACAGGCCGGCAGCTCGTTCACCTTCCTGGCCGAGAACATCGTCAACCGCCAGATGGGTGAGTGGACCTTCCCGACCGCCTGGTTCCAGTCGGTCAACTCGGTGGCCATCATCACCCTGGCGCCGATCATCGCCTGGATCTGGGTGGCCCTGGGCCGCGCCAATCCGTCGATTCCGCGCAAGTTCGGCCTCGGCCTGCTGTTCAACGGCGCCGCCTTCGCCCTGCTGATGTATGCGCTGTCGCAGATGGTGGTGGACGGCAAGATCCCGTTCTGGACCCTGTTCATGGTCTACGTCATCCAGTCCGTCGGTGAGCTGTGCCTGTCGCCGATCGGCCTGTCGATGGTGACCAAGCTGGCCCCGGTGCGCCTGGTCGGCTTCGGCATGGGTGGCTGGTTCCTGTCCACCGGCATCGGCAACAACCTGTCGGGCATCTTCGCCGGCGTTGTCAGTGGTGAAGGTGGCATGACGGTCGAGTCGGCACTGAAGGGGTATACCTTCGGGTTCTGGGCCCTGATCGGCTCTGGCGTGGTGCTGTTCCTGGTCGCCCCGCTGATCAACAAGCTGATGCACGGCGTCAAATGATGATGAGAGGGTAGAAGGCATGCGTAGCAAGCTCGGTACTGCGGTAGTGGTGGTCTGTGCGGCGCTGATCGGCGCCTGTTCCCAACCGCAACCGCCTGCCGTCGCCGAGCCTACGCAGCCCCTGGATACCCGACCCACCGAGCCACCGGTCGCTGACCCCAGCGAACCGGTGGCCTCGGGCAACACCCCGGTGGCGGCGGACATCGCCGCCATCGCAGGGCTCGGTGCTCAGTTCGACCCGGCCCGCGACCCGGCCAATGACCTGGCCACCGCCAAGGTGGAAGCCCAGCGTGGCAAGAAGCGCATCCTGCTCGAGGTCGGTAACGCCGCCTGCGAGCGCTGCCATGCGTTGGACGAACTGGTGGAAGGCAATGGCGACCTGCGCCGCTTCCGCGATGCCCACTACGTGTGGGTGAAGATCAACGCCAGTGACGAACAGCCCAACACCGCCTTCTTCGCACAGTTCCCGATGATGGAACGCGACTACCCGTATCTGCTGGTGCTCGATGCCGATGGTGGACTGCTGGTATCGCAGGCGACTGGTGAGCTGCGCAAGGGCGGAACTTTCCAGCCCGCGCGCGTGACCGCGTTCCTCAAGCAGTGGGCACCTGACCGGTAGTGCCGGCCGCTGGCCGGCAACCTCGCTGGGTGCCGCCTGCTGGTCAGCATGCTCTGATGGCTGCCAACCGCGGGCCAGCAACCTCGGTGGGTGCCGACCGTTGGTCGGCACAGAAGTGCATCCACGCAGGGCGTGGATCTATTGCGCGCGCCGTCACACTCTCCGAATCGGTGTCTCAATTTCACTGAGTGCACGCCGCTACCGGCAAGGACTTCAGTCGACGCCCCGTCGATGCAACCTACCGGAACGCCCATGCACAGCGACCACGCCGAACGATTGCCCGAACCTGCCAGCGCATTGGCCGAGGGCGGAGCAGATGAGGGCGTGACCCTGCCCCCGCAGGAGGCGCTGCTGGATGACGCGGGTACCGGCGGGGATACCGTTGAACTGGCACCGCCGCGTCACCGCCTGCCGCAGATCGCGCTGCCCGACAACGTGGTGCTGAAGGGTGCGGTGCAGAAACTGGTCGAGCAGAAATCACGGCTCGATGCGTTGGCCGCCGAAGGCCAGCTGGCCGGGCTGCTGCCGCCGGAATGGCAGGGCCATGGCGTGCGTGCCATCGAACTGTCCACCTTCATCCAGGGCGTACTGCCGTTCCTGCAGCCGGGCGAACGTGGCGAAACCGCGCCCGCACGCCTGCCGGTGCGCCATGTGCTGGGCGATGACAGCCGCTGGGGCCTGGACGATGTCTCCGAACCGAAATCGCTGGCCTGGTACCTGGCCAGTGATGAGCGCGCCACTGCCGGCAGCAAGGATGTGGCCGAGGCCTATCTGGTGGGTGCACTCGGCCTGGCGTGGATGCAGGAAGGGCGCAGCCGTCCTGGATTCCTGCGCGCGATGGGCCAGGACAGCCTGGCGGCGCGGGTGACCATGCTCGGCTACCCACCAGCCGGGGAGCTGGCGCTGTACAGCGTCACCGCCCACGGCCAGCCACAGATCTGGTGCGTGCATGGCCGGCGCCGCATGCGCCCGTTGGTGGCGCCGTGGCTGAGCGTGCCGCTGCTGACCGCCTACGGCGTGCCGGCACCGGTGGCGTGGCCGTCCAGTTTCCCGCCGGTGGAGGCCGTGGCCGAGCTGCTGGCGACCGCACGCCAGGGGCGCGCGCTGCCGGAAGTGGACCTGGGCAAGGTGGTGGCGAAGATCGCCGAGGATGCAGCGTCCGATGCCTGGCAACCGGTCAGCCTGCTGCAGCTCAACACCTGGTCGCCGCGCTGGCACTTCTTCCTGGGCACCTTCGTCGGCCTGCCGTCGCTGCTGCTGGTGGCCGCGGCGCTGGCGCTGCCAGGGGCGGTCGAAGCGGCCACGGTTGCGGCTTCGCTGGGCTTCGCCGGTGGCGCCATCGCCGCGCTCGCAGTGCCGTGGATCCATGCACGGCGCAAGCATCTGAGCTGAGGCGTGGGTGCAGTGGAACTACAGAGGGCTGGGCGGCAGGTTCTCCATCTGTTGCCGGGCCCGCTCCATGGCGGTCTGCAATCTCTGCTTGAGGACCTCACGAGAGGGCAGGGTGGTCAGGTATTCCGCAACATGGATGCCTGAGCGGTCCAGCTCCAGCAATTCGATCTGGCCCGCCTTCTTCCCTGTGCAGAGGATGATGCCCAACGGCGCTTGCTCACCGTCCTCACGTTCATGGCGGTCCAACCAGCGCAGATAGAGCTCCATCTGTCCTTTGTACGCAGGCTTGAACTCGCCGATCTTCAGCTCGATGGCAATCAGCCTACGCAGGCGGCGGTTGTAGAACAGCAGGTCCAGATGGAAGTCATCGCCGTCGATCTGGATGCGCTTCTGGCGAGCGACGAAACTGAAGCCCGTGCCAAGTTCGAGCAGGAAGCCCTGCATCTCGCGAAGGATCGCGCTTTCCAGGTCCTGCTCGTCCAAGCTGTCCTTCAGGCCAAGAAAATCCAGTACGTAGGGATCACGCAGTACCAGCCCTGGAGACAGCTGCTGGTTGCCGCGGAGTGCCGCCAACTCATCGGCGATGGTCTGCTCGGGCTGACTGGAAAGCGCGGTGCGCTCATACAGCATCGAATCGATGCGCTGGCGTAGCGTGCGCACGCTCCAGCCCTCGGTGCCGGCCATCTGTGCATAGAAATCGCGCTTGAGCGGATCCGCAAGCGGGATCAGCGCGATGAAGTGGGTCCAGCTCAATTGTCGTATCAGCGATACGACAATCTGCTCGTCTGCAAATGCGATGGAGAACTGCACCATCCGGCGCAGGCTCTTCTCACCGAAGGACGTGCCGAACTCGGCAGACAGTGCCTTTGCGATCCGGGTGAAGAGAAGCTCTCCGTAGCGGGCCCGTTGCCCAGCCATCTGATCCACATGGATGCGGCGGCCTATTCGCCAGTACAGCAGGGTCAGCTCGGCGTTGATGGTCCTGTGCATCCTGTTGCGCGCCGTGCAGATCAGCTCCCTGAGATCGGCCAGCAATTCCTGGCCATGCGGCAGCGTTGAAGGCGTGTCATCCATGAGGGAGTCCGTCCGATGTGGATCCATGGCCGGGCTGATACCCGTTGAACGCTTACCGTCAGGCCGCTCACACGGACAGTCCAATAGGAGAACTCACTGGATCAGCCCGTTTCGATACACCAGCCTCGCGGAAACGGGCGGAATCGGGCCAATGCGGAAATGTCGGCGGGCGAGGGCGACACCCGAGGACGGGATCTGCGGGAAGTGAATGCGTTCGATGGCCTCGCTTGCGTCCCGCCCACGGCCCGCCAAAGAGCGGGTCGCGTCAGAACAAAGGGGGCGGACGACAATCGCCCAGCCACTGTTCCGCTACCGACCAGGGTCGACATCCGCGACCTGGGGCACAAAACGACTTGATCCCCTCCGTCCCCTTTTTCTTTCAGACCCCTTCGCCCATCCGCTCCAGGCCGTCGCCGGCCAGGCGCAGGATCAGCTTCTCCAGCACCTGCTCTTCCTCGTCGCTCAGCACCGACATCAGCTTGCGGGTGATCTCGATCACCATTGGCGCGATGGTCTCGTACACCTCGAAGCCGGCCGCCGACAGCGCCAGCACCGAGCGACGGCGGTCGTCGCCATGGGTCTCGCGCTTGATGAAGCCACGCTCCAGCAGGCGGGCCACGGCGCGGCTGACTGCCACCTTGTCCATCGCCGTGCGGTCGGAGACCTCGCTGGCCGAGGAACCCGGGTACAGCGCCAGGATGGTGATCACCCGCCACTCGGGGATCGCCAGACCGTAACGATCGCCGTATAGCTTGGCGATGTTGCCGCTGACCCGGTTGGACAGCACGCTCAGCCGGTACGGCAGGAACTGTTCCAGGTCGAGCAGGACGTGCGAGGAACGCAGGCGGGTCGAAACGGGATCGGCGGGGCTCATGTTGCGGTGCACCTTGCTGGTGGTTTCAAGTGTAACTATAAGGGGTAGGTCCAGACCCTGCATTCTCGCCGGGTCCCTACCTGCCCGCACCTGGTTTGTACCGATGCGGTACCGATTCGGAGCCACGCCATGAATACCGCAGTCCCGACCGCCTCGCACCCCAACCCCGGCATGCAGGTCACCACCTTCGAGAACCCGATGGGCATCGACGGCTTCGAGTTCGTCGAATTCGCCGCCCCGGCCGGCCGTGGCCAGGAGCTGCATGAGTACTTCCGGAAGATGGGCTTCAGCGCGGTGCTCAAGCACAAGCAGCGTCCGATTACCGTCTATCGCCAGGGCGACGTCAACTTCCTGGTCAATGAAGACCCCGATTCGTTCGCCGCCGACTTCGCCGAGAAGCACGGTCCGTGCGCCTGCGGCTTCGCCATCCGCTTCAAGAAGCCGGGCCAGGAGGTCTACCAGACCGCACTGGGCAACGGTGCCGAGGCGATCGCCTTCAAGCCGGACAGCAAGGCGGTCAATGCCCCCGTCATCAAGGGCATCGGCGACTGCATGCTGTACCTGGTCGACCGCTATGGCAGCGCCGGCAGCATTTTCGATGGCGACTACGAGCTGATCGCCGGCGCCGAACTGCGCCCGAAGGGCTTCGGCTTGACCTTCATCGACCACCTGACCCACAACCTGTACTTCGGCAACATGCAGCAGTGGTCGGACTACTACGAACGCCTGTTCAACTTCCGCGAGATCCGCTACTTCGACATCAAGGGCCTGAAGACCGGCCTGGTGTCCAAGGCGATGACCGCGCCGGACGGCATCGTGCGCATTCCGCTGAACGAGTCGTCCGACCCGAAGAGCCAGATCAACGAGTACCTAGACGCGTACAAGGGCGAGGGCATCCAGCACATCGCCTGCTTCACCGAGAACATCTACGAGACCGTCGAAGCGATGCGCGCGCAGGGCGTGGACTTCCTCGACACGCCGGAGACCTACTTCGACGTGATCGACCAGCGCGTGCCGAACCACGGTGAAGACGTGGCACGCCTGGCCAAGAACAAGATCCTGATCGATGCCGATCCGGAAACCCACCAGCGCAAGCTGCTGCAGATCTTCACCCAGAACTGCATCGGCCCGATCTTCTTCGAGATCATCCAGCGCAAGGGCAACGAAGGCTTTGGCGAAGGCAACTTCACCGCGCTGTTCGAAAGCATCGAGCGCGACCAGATCCGCCGCGGCGTGCTGTAACGTTCCGGGAGGCGCCGGGCCAGTCCCGGCGCCTGCTCATCTGTAGAGCCGAGCCATGCTCGGCTGCTTTCCGTTCCGGTCCCGCCGTACCCAGGAGCCCCCATGTCCCCCGCCATCACCGCCCGCGGCTACCAGTCCGGCTTCGGCAACGAATTCGCCACCGAGGCCGTCGCCGGCGCGCTGCCGGTCGGGCAGAACTCGCCGCAGAAGGTGGCCCACGGCCTGTACGCCGAGCAGTTGACCGGCACCGCGTTCACCGCGCCGCGTGGCAGCAATCGCCGCAGCTGGCTGTACCGGATCCGCCCGGCGGTAACCCATGGTGAGTTCACCCCGTTCGCGCAGTCGCAGCTGCAGTGCGATTTCGCTGCGCAGCCGGCGTCGCCGAACCAGCTGCGCTGGAGCCCGTTGCCGCTGCCGGAGCTGCCGACCGACTTTGTCGAAGGTCTGTATACGATGGGTGGCAACGGCTCGCCGGATGCGCATGCCGGTGTGGGTATCCACCTCTACGCCGCCAACCGCGACATGGTCGGCCGCTATTTCTACGATGCCGATGGCGAACTGCTGATCGTGCCGCAGCTGGGCGCGCTGCGCCTGTTGACCGAGCTGGGCGTGATCGAGATCGAGCCGCAGCAGATCGCGGTGATCCCGCGTGGCGTGCGGTTCCGCGTCGAACTGCCCGATGGCCCGAGCCGCGGCTACATCTGCGAGAACTACGGTGCGCTGCTGAAGCTGCCTGACCTCGGCCCGATCGGCTCCAATGGCCTGGCCAACCCGCGCGACTTCGAAACTCCGCACGCGGCGTTCGAGGATGTTGACGGTGATTTCGAGCTGATCGCCAAGTTCGAGGGCCGCCTGTGGCGCGCGCCGATCGACCATTCGCCGCTGGACGTGGTGGCCTGGCACGGCAACTACGCGCCGTACCGCTACGACCTGCGCCGCTTCAACACCATCGGCTCGATCAGCCATGACCATCCGGACCCGTCGATCTTCCTGGTGCTGCACTCGCCCAGCGACACGCCGGGGACCAGCAACATGGACTTCGCGATCTTCCCACCGCGCTGGCTGGTAGCACAGAACACCTTCCGTCCGCCGTGGTTCCACCGCAACATCGCCAGCGAGTTCATGGGCCTGGTGCATGGCGCCTACGACGCCAAGGCCGAAGGCTTCGTGCCCGGCGGCGCCTCGCTGCACAACTGCATGAGCGGCCACGGCCCGGATGCGCCGACCTTCGACAAGGCCTCCAACGCGGACCTGTCCAAGCCGGACGTGATCAAGGACACGATGGCCTTCATGTTCGAGACCCGCGCGGTGATCCGCCCGACCGCGCAGGCCTTGGCTGCCGGCCATCGGCAGGGCGATTACCAGCAGTGCTGGAACGGCCTGCGTAACAACTACCGCTGACCCGAAAAAGGGACGGAGGGGATTAAGTCGCAATCGGCACACGTGTGCTGATTGCGACTTAATCCCCTCCGTCCCCTTTTCTTCAGGCGGCCTCCGCGAACGCGTCGCAATGCTCCAGCGGCAGCGCCTCCAGCAGGCGTTGCCGCACGCGCTGGCAGTAGCCGTCCGAGGTCAGCCCGGGCAGCATCTGCATCGCCGACTGCAGCCGCTGCAACACCTCGTCTTCCGCACGCGCCTGCTGCAGGTCGCGGAACAGTGCTGCCGCCTGCGGGTGGCGCTGCATCTCCAGGATGCCCAGCACATAGATGCGCGCGGCCACCAGCGAGCGGCGGCGTTCGACCGGTGTGGCCGCAGGCGGCAACGGCGCCGGTGCGGCAGCGACGGATCCAGCGGCCGGCCCGGGGGAGGGGACAGGTGCGGCCGGCCCTGTACTCAGATACCCCGCCTGCACCAGCTGGATGACCATCGCAGGTGCGTCCTGGCCGAGCATGCCGGTCAGGTCGGCAATGGTGCGCTGGCCGTCGCACAGGATCAGCAGCCGGCGCTGGCGCATGTCCAGCGGCGCGCGGTGGGCCTGCAGCGCAGTTCGGGCGAGATCGGTCTTGCGCGGTTGCATGGAAGGGACGGCCAAGTCGGTGCACGCCGAGCCTGAACGAAGGCGATGAAACGGCGATGACAATGCAATGCCTGCACATCTGCTGCGCTAGCGTGCAGCCACCTTCGTGCCAGGGAACCGCACCGATGAAGCACCTCCCGATTGCTGGTCTGTTGCTGCTTTCGCTCACCGCCTGCAGTGCTGGCTCCGAAAAGCAGGGGGCGGCCGGCAGCGGCAGCGATACCCCGGTCGAAACCGCTGCTGCGACCGGGCCCGCGCAGTCGACGGATCCTGATCTGGCAGCCCGTCCAGCCAATGACCGCCGCGAGGACAGTCCCGCGCACCTGGAGGGCTACGCCGGCGCGAAGCTCGGCGCAGCCATCGCCGAGGTCCGCAGCGGCTTCGGCACCCCGCTGCAGGGCTTGGGCAGCGATGCTGCCGGCAAACCGCTGCCGGTCGACGACAGCAACGATGGCTGCTATTTCCTGCGACCGCAGAATGCCGAGGATCCGCGCCTGATGATCGAAGGCCGCAAGCTGGTGCGCTATGACGTGCACAGTGCTGCGGTCATCGCACCGGGCGGCGGCAAGGTCGGCATGACCCTGGGCGAGTTGCAGGTGCTGTATCCCGAGCGTGGTGATGTCGTCCCCGACAAGTACGACGAGAAGGCCCAGCACCTGCGCGTGCGGCCGGCGCAGGAGGGCGGTGCGGTGATCGACTTCGCGCTCGGCGCGGACGGCCGGGTCGGCGCGTGGCGGGTGGGCCAGACCCCGCAGGTCGATTATGTGGAAGGCTGTGGCTGATCCTTGATCCACGGCCCAGCCTTGCGCACGGGCCAAGCGTAGAATCGCGCCACGACCGCTGGGGGAGTGCTCGATGATCGCCATTGCAATTGCCTGGTTCCTGCTTGGCCTGCTGCTGCTGGCGCTGGGCGGGGACTCCATCGTCAAGGCCGTGTCCGGCCTGGCGCAACGCTTCGGGGCCAGTCCGTTCACGGCCGGCCTGTTGCTGCTCGGGGTGACCACTTCGCTGCCGGAACTGGCGGTCAACGCACGCGCGCTGGCGGTCGGTCAGCCGGAGCTGGCGCTGGGCAACGCGGTGGGCAGCAGCATCGTCAACCTGGGCCTGACCCTGGCCGTCGCTGCGATGGCTGCGCCGCTGCTGCTGCGCGCGCGATTGCAGACGGTACTGTGGTGGTCGCTGCTGGCGGCGGGCGTGGTGCTGATCCTGTTCGGTCTTGATGGCGGCCTGGCGCGCTGGGAAGGCGGCGTGCTGGTGGCTGGTTTCATCATCGTGCAGGTGGTGCTGCTGCGTCGTGGCCGCAGCGAGAGCGCCGAGGTGCAGGCGGCGATCGCCGAATCCGCGTTGAGCCGTACCAGCCTGCCGTTGAACGTGCTGCGCGTGGTGATCGCGGCGCTGGCGCTGTACTGGGGTGCCCGCCTGGTGGTCGGTGCGGCGGCGGACTTCGGTGTTGCACTGGGGTGGACGCCGCTGCTGGTCGGTCTGCTGCCGGTCGCGATCGGTACCGCGTTGCCGGAGGTGGCAACCGCGATCGCTGCGGCACGCCGTGGCCATGGCGACATGGTGATGGGCCACGTGCTGGGCTCCAGTGTGGTCAACCTGCTGCTGGTGATCGGTGCGATGGCCGTGCTGCAGCCGCTGGCGCTGCCGGCCTCGTTCGTGCGCCTGGAACTACCGGCACTGCTGGCCTTCGCGCTGGTGCTGTACCCGATGCTGCGTGGCGACCTGAAGATCAGCCGCGGCGAAGGCGCGATCCTGCTGGTCGCGTTCCTGGGCTGGTTCATGCTGGAGCTGCTGCTGGTGGGCGCACCGGGGTTGTAGAGCCGAGCCCATGCTCGGCTGCCGTTGGTGCCAAGAACACCGTGCCGACCAACGGTCGGCACCCACCACCGATCACCCGGTAGCTGCCAACCTTGGTTGGCACTCGCAGCAACAAAGCGCCGACCAAGGTCGGCCTCTACCGGGCATTGCGGTCGGTAGATCCACGCCATGCGTGTATGCGGTTGGCTCCGTACTGACCAACGGTCGGCACCCACCACCGATCACCTGGTAGCTGCCAACCTTGGTTGGCACTCGCAGCAACAAAGCGCCGACCAAGGTCGGCCTCTACCGGGCATTGCGGTCGGTAGATCCACGCCATGCGTGGATGCGGTTGGCTCCGTACCGGCCAAGGTCGGCCTCTACCGGGGTTACCGGCCCTGCGAACCTTCTTCCTCACGCACCGGCTCCGGCGGCGGCAGCTGCTCTTCGGCAGCCGGTTCGTTGCCGGGCAGGCTGGGGCGGGTTTCCATCAGCAGCGACAGCGCGGCCTTGGCCATCATGTGCGCGCTGATCGGTGCGGTGATGAACAGGAACACGGTGATCAGCAGCTCGCGCGGCTGCGGATCCTGGCCGAGGAAGATGTGGTAGCACACCGAACACACCAGCACGCAGCCCACGCCCAGCGTGCTGGCCTTGGTCGGCGCGTGCAGGCGCTTGAAGAACGTGGACAGCTTCACCAGGCCCAGCGCACCGACCAGGATGAAGAAGCAGCCGAACAGCAGCAGGATCGACAGGCCGATCTGGATCGCGGTGATCATTCGACGATGTCCCGGCGCAGCACGAACTTGCTCAGCACCACGGTGCTGCCGAAGCCGAGCATGGCGATGACCAGGGCAGCCTCGAAGTAGATCGCGGAGTTCAGGTACATGCCGAACAGCATCAGCTCGGCGATGGCGGTCACCGACAGCGTATCCAGCGCAAGGATGCGGTCGGGCACGGTCGGTCCGCGCAGCAGGCGCCAGGTAGCCAGCAGCATGGCCAGGCCGACCACGTGCATGCACACCACCAGCGTGGTCTGGATGATCTGGAATCCAGTCATGGGAAAATCTCCATCAACGGGGCTTCGTAACGTCGTTTGATCGTATCGATCAGCGCCTGCGGGTCTTCCAGGTGCAGCACATGCACCAGCAGGAACCTGCGGTCTTCGCTGAGCGCGGCCGAAACCGTGCCCGGGGTCAGCGTGATCATGCTGGTCAGCGCGGCGATGCCGTGGATGTTGGCGATGTCCAGCGGCAGCCAGATGAAGCCCGGATGGATGTTCTTCTCCGGTCCCAGCACCTGCAGGGCGACGCGGATGTTGGACATCAGGATGTCCCACAGGGTCACGCACAGCAGCTTCGGCAGCGGGCGCAGAGTACCGATGCGGGCGAATTCGCGGTCCAGGCGTGCGGCGAACAGTGGCACCACCACGCCCAGCACCAGGCCGAGCACGGTCTGGCCGACGGTGAAGCTGTCGGACATCAGCAGCCAGAACGCCACCACCATGATGCTGAGCATCGGTGAGGGAATGATGCGGCGGAACAGGGAGCGCTGGGCGGTCATGGCTGGCGGATCTCCGGTGCGGTCGCGCGCAGCTGCTGCACGTATTCGCCGGGCTGCAGCAGCTGTGCGGCGGTGGCGTCGGTGTAGCGCATCAGCGGTGCAGCGGCCAGGGTCATGCCGATGCCATAGGCCAGCAGGATGCAGGCCGCGTACAGCTCGACCCGGCGCAGCCGTGCCTTGCGCGGCGGCGGCGCATCCGGATCGACTGGCGGCACGCGCCAGAACAGGCGGATGCCACCGCGGGTCAGGCCCATGATCACCAGCAGGCTGCTGACAAGAACGGCAGTCCACACCGGGCCGGTGTACTGCGCCGGCATGCCGGCCAGCAGTGCGGCCTTGGCCAGGAAGCCGGACAGCGGCGGCAGGCCAGCCACCGACACCGCGGCGATCAGGAACAGCACGGCGGGCGTTTCCTTGCCCGGCATCGGCGCGATCACTTCCTTGCGGTCGCTGGCGCCACCACGGCGGCGGCGGATCAGGTCGGCGATCAGGAACAGCGCGGCGGCGACGAAGCTGCTGTGCGGCAGGTAGTACAGGCCGGCCGACAGCACCTGCGGCCGGCCCACCGAGAAGGCGATGAACAGCGTGGCGGCCGAGACGATCACCAGGTAGGAGATCAGCACGCGCAGGCGGGTCGCGGCCAGCGCACCGAGGCCACCGAGCACCAGTGTCGCCACGCCGGCCCACAGCAGCCAGTCGCGGCCATAGCCGGCCATCGCACCGGCATCGTCGCCGAACCACAGCATCTGGATGCGCAGCACCGCGTACAGGCCGACCTTGGTCATGATTGCGAACAGCGCGGCCACGGCGGCCGGCGCGCGCGAATAGGCTTCAGGCAGCCACAGGTACAGCGGCATCAGTGCGGCCTTGGCGCAGAACACCAGCAGCAACAGGCCCATCGTCGCCTTCACCAGGGTCAGCTGTGCCGGCGGCACCTCGGCGATGCGCTGCGACAGCTCGGCCATGTTCAATGAGCCCAGCGAGGCGTACAGCAGGCCCAGCGCGATCAGGAACAACGTCGAGGCGGTGACGTTGAACACCACGTAGTGCAGGCCGATGCGCATGCGCAGGCCGCGGCCGCCACTGAGCAGCAGGCCGTAGGAGGCGATCAGCATCACCTCGAAGAACACGAACAGGTTGAAGATGTCGCCGGTCAGGAACGCACCGTTGAGGCCGACCAGCTGGAACTGGAACAGCGCATGGAAGTGCGGTGCGCGGCGGTCCCAGCCCGAGCAGGCATGCAGCAGGCAGGGAATGGCCAGCAGCAGGGTGGTCAGCAGCATCCACGCCGACAGCCGGTCGGCGACCAGCGCGATGCCCAGCCGCGACGGCCAGTCGCCGAGCAGGTAGACGCTGATATCGCCACTGGCGGTGGTGGCGAACAACAGGCCCACCACCAGCGCCAGCGCCGACAGCGAAGTCCAGGCCACAGCGCGCTGCACCTTCGGGCCATAACGGCGGTGCTCGACGAACAGCGACAGCGCGGCACCGAGCAGGGGAACCAGGATCGGCAGGATCACCAGGTGGTTCATGCGCGGTCCTCGCCCTGGCGCGGCGGCACACCCTCATCCTGCAGGTCGTCATCCGGCTCGTGAGCGTCCACGTGGTCGCTGTGGTTGTCGCTGCGGCTGCGCATGGCCAGCACGATGCTCACTGCGGTCATCGCGAAGGCAATGACGATGGCGGTCAGCACCAGCGCCTGTGGCAGCGGATCGGTGTAGTTGCCGAGGTTGCTGTCCACGCCCTCCTGCAGCACCGGCGCCTTGCCCAGCACCACACGGCCACCGGCGAAGATCAGCAGGTTGGTGGCGTAGGACAGGAAGGTCATGCCCAGGATCACATCGAAGCTGCGTGCGCGCAGCAGCAGGTAGACGCCGATGGCGGTCAGCACGCCGATCGCGGAGGCCAGGGCCAGTTCCATCAGTGCATCTCCCCGGTACGTGCCGAGCGGCGTTGCAGGTCGATCTCGCCCTTGCGCGCGGTGCGGGTACGAGAGGGTTTCACGGTGGCCATCATCGACAGCATCAGCATCGCGCCACCGAACACCACCAGGTACACGCCGATATCGAAGCCGATCGCGCTGGCCAGCGGTACCTCGCCGATCAGCGGCAGGTGCAGGTCGAGGTGGCCGCTGGTCAGGAACGGCACGCCGAACAGCATCGACGCACTGCCGCTGAGGATGGCGATCAGCAGGCCCATGCCGATGCAACGGATGTAGTCGAAGCCGAAGCGCGATTCCACCGATGCGGTGCCCTGGATCACGTACTGGATCAGCAGCGGCACGGCCAGCACCAGGCCGGCGATGAAGCCACCGCCGGGCGCGTTGTGGCCGCGCAGGAACAGGAAGATCGACACGGTCAGGGTCAGCGGGAACATGATCTGGGCCAGGTCGGCTGGCACCGGCAGCTTGATCGGCGGGCCGGGCATGATCTGCTCCGGCGCCATCCGCGTGCGTCGCAGCAGTGCGTGTACCACCAGCGCGGCAATGCCGAACACGGTGATCTCGCCGAAGGTATCGAAGCCGCGGAAGTCGACCAGGATCACGTTGACCACGTTCTGGCCGTAGGCCTCGGGCAGGGCGCGGGCGAGCAGCTCGCCGGCCATGGTGTTCGGCGGCAGGGTCATCGCGGTGTAGGCCAGCGCACCCAGGCCGGCACCGGCGATGATCGCGATCACCGCGTCACGGCGCTTGCGCCAGCGCGGGCGCTCCGGCCCGGACTGCGCAGGCAGGTAGTTCATGCCCAGTAGCATCAGCACCAGGGTCACCATCTCCACCAGCAGCTGGGTCAGCGCCAGGTCCGGTGCGGACAGGAACACGAAGGTCAGCGCCACCATCAGGCCGACGCCGCCGACCAGCAGCACCGCCAGCAGGCGTTGCTTGTAGACGCGCAGGGTGGCGACCGCACAGGCCATCATCACCAGCCACAGCGCCCAGCCCAGCAGCGGGATCGGCTGCGGCGCGGTCCAGTTCGGCGAGGCCGGATTGGCCACGAACGGCGCGGCGGCGACCACGATCGCCACCAGCACCAGGCCCAGCAGCATGCGCTGCAGGCTGCCGTTGGCGATGCCGTTGGTCAGTCGCTGTGCTGCGGCTGAGAGCAGGTCCAGCTGGCGGTGGAACACGTTGCGGCCGGGGCTGGTATTGGTCACCCCGTGCAGGTTGATCAGCCTGCGCAGGCCGAAGTACAGCGCCACGCCGCCGACCACGCCGATCGCGCTCATCGCCAGCGGCAGGTTGAAGCCATGCCACACCGCCAGGCTGTATTCGGGCATGGCATTGCCGAGGATCGAGGCCGCAGCAGCGTGCAGCACCGGCGCCACGGTCAATGCCGGGGCCACGCCCACCGCTACGCAGATCACCACCAGGATCTCCACCGGCACCTTCATCCAGCGCGGCGGCTCGTGTGGCACGCGGTCCAGATCGTGCGGGCCGGGGCCGAAGAAGGTGTCGTGCACGAAGCGCAGGCTGTAGGCCACGCCGAACACGCCGGCCAGCAGCGCCGCGATCGATACGGCCGTGCGCATCGCGCCCGGGCCGCCACCGGCGGTCAGCGCTTCGGCGAACAGCATTTCCTTGGACAGGAAACCGTTGAGCAACGGGATGCCAGCCATCGCCAGCGAGGCGATGATCGCCAGCGCGCTGGTGAATGGCATCAGCCTGCGCAGGCCACCCAGCTTGCGCATGTCACGGGTGCCGGTTTCGTGGTCGATGATGCCGGCGGCCATGAACAGCGAGGCCTTGAAGGTGGCGTGGTTGAGGATGTGGAACACGCCGGCCACCACCGCCATCGGCGTGGACAGGCCGAACAGGAGGGTGATCAGGCCCAGGTGCGAAATGGTCGAGTACGCCAGCAGGCCTTTCAGGTCGTGCTGGAAGATCGCGTTCCAGGCGCCGATCAGCAGGGTCAGCGCGCCGATGCCGCTGACCGTGTAGAAGAACAGATCGCTGCCGGCCAATGCCGGATGCAGGCGCGCCAGCAGGAACACACCGGCCTTCACCATGGTGGCCGAGTGCAGGTAGGCCGAGACCGGCGTGGGCGCGGCCATCGCGTGCGGCAGCCAGAAGTGGAAGGGGAACTGCGCGCTCTTGGTGAAGATGCCGGCCAGCACCAGGAACAGCGCGTACGGGTACAGCGCGCTGGCGCGGATCTGTTCGCCTGCGGCCAGCACCACGTCCAGGTCGAAACTGCCGACGATGCGGCCGATCAGCAGCACGCCACCGAGCAGGGCCAGACCACCGCCGCCGGTGATCACCAGCGCCATGCGCGCGCCCTCGCGGGCGTCCTGGCGGTGCGACCAGAAGCCGATCAGCAGGAACGAGCTGATGCTGGTCATTTCCCAGAAAATCATCAGCAACAGCAGGTTGCCCGATACCACCATGCCCAGCATGGCGCCCATGAACAGCAACAGGTAGGTATAGAAGCGGTGTGCGTTGTCCTGGCTGCTCAGGTAGTAGCGCGCATACAGCACCACCAGTGCGCCGATGCCCAGCACCAACCCGGCGAACATCCAGGCCAGCCCGTCCAGGCGCAGGGTGAAGTCCAGGCCGATCTGCGGCAGCCAGGGGACCATCGTCCGCACCACCTGGCCGTCGAGCACCGATGGGGTCAGCCAGGCGAGGATGGCCAGCCCGCCCAACGGCGCCAGCGCCGCCAGCCAGGCAGCAGTCGAGCGCGAACTACGGGGGAAGGCCGCAACAGCCACTGCCATCAGGAACGGCAGGGCCAGCAGCAGGGGCAGGCTGGGGAGCATGCAGGGAATCCATGATTCACGAGCAGGTCAGGGAGGATAACAGGCTGCGAAATGTCGCCGAAACCCATCGAACAGCGATCAATTGCATGTAACGTTCGCTGATTCATTTTTTCTGCGGCGCAACATCACGTTCCTGCAGTCGCTCCCGGGTTGCCCTCGGGGATCACCCTACGCCCACGCAGGGAGACCGCAGGCCCTGTCGCACAGGGGCTGCCGTCGACGGGCGGGAGGTGGGGGGCGGGTCACCGGCGCAGGCTGGCAGGGCCGTCGTGGAGTGCGGGTGACGGAATCTGCCCGTTCAGGAAACGAGGGGTACCGTCGGCCACGGGCAGGTCAGTAGCGCCAGTCGAGCTTGCGGTAGAACTTGGCCATCACCCAGGCCGGGCCGATCAGCAGGTAGGTCAGGTCGGTCAGGAAGCTGGGCTTGCGGCCCTCGAACTTGTGACCGATGAACTGCGCGATCCAGGCCACAACGAACACGCCCACCGCCAGCCAGAACAGGTTATGCAGGCCGATCTCGGCCTCTAGCAGCCTGCACAGGCAGCCGAACACGAAGAACTGGATGAGCATGCCGATGCCCAGCGGGCGCGACAGCTTGTTGTAGAAGCACCAGGCGCTGAACATCGCGAACGCCGACCAGATGCCGTACTGGAACCAGGTGATCAGCGGCGGCAGGCACCACAGCAGGGCCACCACCGACCACAGGATCGCCGGCACCGCCACCACGTGGATGCGCTGGTTGATGACATTGCGGTGGTCGTCGGAATAGCTGGCGAAATAGCGGTCGATCGGCCGCGCAAGCTCGGTGGTGGTCTGCATGCTGCGTTGCTTCCTCGGACAACGGTAGTGCCGGCCGCTGGCCGGCAATCCAGAGCATAGCCGAGTTCGCGAGGTTGCCGGCCAGCGGCCGGCACTACCCCAGGCAACCGGCAGTAGAGCCAGGCCATGCCTGGCTGCAGGTTCGCGAGGTTGCCGGCCAGCGGCCGGCAGTACCGCATTCAGAACGCCCCCAGCCGGGCCGGCCGGGGGCGCAGGGGATCAGTCGACGCTGATCCCGGCCAGGCGCTGCAGCGCCTCGCCGTACTTGGCGCGGGTGCGCTCGATGATCTCGGCCGGGATGGTCGGGCCCGGGGCGGTCTTGCCCCAGTCCAGCGTCTCCAGGTAATCGCGCACGAACTGCTTGTCGTAGCTCGGCGGGCTGGTGCCCACTTCGTACTCGTCGGCCGGCCAGTAACGCGAGGAATCCGGCGTCAGCATCTCGTCCATGATGTACAGGCGGCCATCGGCGTCGGTACCGAACTCGAACTTGGTGTCGGCCAGGATGATGCCGCGCTCGCGGGCGTAGTCCGCGGCGAACTTGTAGATGCGCAGGGTGGCATCACGCACGCGCTCGGCCATCTCGGCACCGACCTGCTTCACCATCGCATCGAAATCGATGTTCTCGTCATGGTCGCCGACGGCGGCCTTGGTCGAGGGGGTGAAGATCGGCTCGGGCAGCTGCTCGGCCTGGCGCAGGCCATCGGGCAGGTCGATCCCGCTGACCTTGCCGGTGCGCTGGTAGTCCTTCCAGCCGCTGCCGATCAGGTAGCCGCGGGCGATCGCTTCCACCGGCACCGGCTTCAGCTTGCGGGTGACCACCGCGCGCTTGGCGTACAGGGCCGGGTCCACGCCCTCGGGCAGCACGCTGGCCACATCGATGCCGGTCAGGTGGTTGGGCATCAGGTGCGCGGTCTTGGCGAACCAGAAGTTGGAGACCTGGCAGAGCATCTCGCCCTTGCCCGGGATCGGGTCGGGCAGGACCACATCGAAGGCCGACAGGCGATCGGTGGCCACCATCAGCAGGTAGTCGCCTGGTGGGGTCCCGGCTGGCAGCCGCTCGCGCGGGATATCGAACACGTCACGCACCTTGCCGCGGTGGCGCAAGGGCAGGCCGGGGAGATCGGATTGCAACAGCGTGGTTGGCACGGGCACTCCTGGGGCTTCGTCGATACGGCTGCCCAACGGACCCGGCGGGCCCGCTGACCAGCGGGCGGCCTAGTGTAAAGCGGTCCGGGCCCGCTGTGACGTAAAATGAGCGTCCATTTCGCCGGTCGACCCTGGGGCGCCATGCGCTGGTACGGAAAACTGCTCGGATTCATCGCCGGCGCGCTGCTGTTCCGGCCCAATCCGCTGTTCGGTGCGGTCATCGGCCTGCTGATCGGCCATGCCTTCGATTCGGACTGGTTCCGCCTGAACAAGGAGAACCCGTACCGGGAGCTGGGGCTGACTTCCGAGGCCACCGATGCCGAGGTCGAGCGCGCCTACCGCAAGCTGATTTCCCAGTACCACCCTGACAAGCTCGGTGGCGCGGCCCCCGAGCTGCGGCAGCAGGCCGAGCAGAAGTCGCGGCGGATCAACGCCGCCTACGACCGCATCAAGACCCTGCGCAAGCGCTGACCCCCTTTCCTACCGTTGCAAGGCCCGGCCATGTCCAACTGCCTCATCGCCCCCTCCATCCTGTCCGCCAACTTCGCCCGCCTCGGCGAGGAAGTCGACAACGTCCTCGCCGCCGGCGCGGACTGGGTCCACTTCGACGTGATGGACAACCACTACGTGCCGAACCTGACCATCGGCCCGATGGTCTGCCAGGCCCTGCGCAAGCACGGCGTGACCGCGCCGATCGACGTGCACCTGATGGTCGAACCGGTGGACCGCATCATCCCGGACTTCGCCGAGGCCGGTGCCACCTACATCAGCTTCCACCCGGAAGCGAGCCGCCACGTGCACCGCACCATCCAGCTGATCCGCTCGCTGGGTTGCAAGCCGGGCATCGTGCTGAACCCGGCCACCCCGGTGGACATCCTCGACTGGGTGCTGGATGACCTGGACCTGGTGCTGCTGATGTCGGTCAACCCGGGCTTCGGTGGCCAGGCCTTCATTCCTTCGGCATTGGACAAGCTGCGTGTGGTGCGCAAGAAGATCGATGCCAGCGGCCGCGACATCCGCCTGGAGATCGACGGTGGCGTGAAGGCCGACAACATCGGCGAGATCGCTGCGGCCGGTGCCGACACCTTCGTCGCCGGTTCGGCCATCTTCAACGCCAAGACCAGCTACCAGGACGTGATCGCGCAGATGCGCGCCAACGTCGCCGCGGCGCGCTGACAAAAAAGGGACGGAGGGGATTAAGCTCGCTTGACCCCTCCGTCCTCTTTTTCTGCCCATGGCACTCCTGAACATTCGCTCGGCCACCGTTGCCGATGCCGGCCTGATCCTGCAGTTCATCCGCGAACTGGCCATCTACGAGAAAGCCGAGCATTCGGTGCAGACCGATGAGATCGGCATCGCCGAAAGCCTGTTCGGCGCCGACGCCACGGCGAGCGCGCTGATCTGCGAAGCCGACGGTGAAGCGATCGGTTATGCGGTGTATTTCTACAACTATTCCACCTGGCTCGGCCGCAAGGGCATCTACCTGGAAGACCTGTACGTCAGCCCGCAGAAGCGGGGCTCAGGCGCGGGCAAGGCGCTGCTGAAATACATCGCGCGCCAGGCCGTGGCCGAAGGCTGCGGCCGTTTTGAATGGTCGGTGCTGGACTGGAACACCCCGGCCATCGAGTTCTACACCGCCGTCGGCGCGAAACCGCAGGACGAGTGGACCGTGTACCGGCTGCAGGGCCAGGCGCTGCACGATTTCGCCAACGGTTGAGGCGAAGTGCATCCACGCATGGCGTGGATCTACCAATCGGGTGGGTGCGAACCTTGGTTCGCACTCCCTACGCACCCAAAAAAAAAGCCACGCCAAACACTGGCGTGGCCTTGCTGCATGCGTGGGAGGCTGATCCTGCCTCCATCCGTCGTCCCTGCTATGGCCTTCCATTCTCCAGTAGCTGAATGACACCTGCGTGACATTCACTGCGGACAAACGGCGCATTGCTAGCCTGTGCCACCCCCGTCCTGGAAGCACCGCATGACCACCCCGCGCTGGCGCCTGATCCTCAACGGAAAATCCGCAGGCAACGAGGAGCTGCGCGACGCCGTCGGCCATTGGCGCGGGCAGGGCGTGCAGCTGGACGTGCGGGTGACCTGGGAGGACGGCGACGCCGAGCGCTACGTGGCCGAGGCCATCGACCATGGCGTGGACGTGATTGTTGCTGCCGGCGGCGATGGCACACTCAGCGCGGTTGCAGAAACGCTGGCGCATCGCGAGGAACCGGCAGATGCGTTGCCCTCGCTGGCGCTGATCCCGATGGGGACCGCCAACGACTTCGCGACTGCGGCCGGCATCCCGACCGAGCCGAAGGCGGCCTTGGCCTTGATCGGGCAGGCCACGCCGCATGCCATCGATCTGCTGCGCGTGGACGCCGATGGCACGCCCTGGTGGTGTGCCAATCTTGCCAGCGGGGGCTTCGGCACGCAGGTGACGGTGGAGACCGATGCCGGCTTGAAGAAGATGCTGGGCGGGCTGGCCTACGTGATTACCGGCATTGCAAAGCTGGGGCGGATCGAGCCGATCAACGCGCGGCTGTCGGGCCCGGATTTCGCCTGGCAAGGCGACTTCATTGCGCTCGGCATCGGCAATGGGCGCCAGGCCGGCGGTGGCCAACAGTTGTGCCCGCAGGCACTGATCGACGATGGGCTGCTGGATGTAACCGTGCTTCCGGAGCTGGAAGGTGAGGTCACCGCCACGCTTGGCCAGATGCTGAAGTCCGGCACCCAGGCCGCGCTGGAACAGCTGGCGACGCGCGCGCGCCTGCCGTGGCTGCAGGTGGAATCCGAGCGCCCATTGACGCTCAACCTGGACGGCGAGCCGGTACAGGCCCGCCACTTCCGCATCGAGTGCGTGCCGGGCAGGGTGAGGATGCATCTGCCGGCCGACTGTCCGTTGCTGGGTGGGCAGGGGTTGCAGGGCCGGCAGGGGTAGAGTCGACTGTCAGTCGACATGCGCGCGTAGCGCGGGGTTTTACGCCGTCGGAACGAAGAGCAGTCGACCCTGCCGGTCCCCGTCATCGGTCCCCGTGGCCGGCCCCAGGGGGACCGTGGTTCAGTTTCACAGGGTTCCCCTCCCGCCCAAGCTGCGATACAGTCAAAGGGTGTCCAGCCTGACGACCCCGCATACCCTTTCTTCCGCACGCCGTTGGTGGCGATGGTGGCCTGTTGCCGTCGTCCGTCCCCATAACGCTGTGTCCCGGAAGGAAAGTCGTCTTGAACTCGCACGCTCAGTTTCTGCAGCAGGCCGCTGAAGGCCACACCCATATTCCCGTTGTCCGCGAAGTGCTGTCCGACCTGGACACGCCGCTTTCGGTCTATCTGAAGCTCGCCGACGGCCCCAATACCTACCTGTTTGAATCCGTCGAAGGCGGCGAGCGCTTTGGTCGTTACTCGATCATCGGCCTGCCGGCACGTCGCGTGTACGCCTTCCACGGCCACACCCTGACCGTGCGCGAGGATGGCCAGGTGGTCGACACCCGCGAAGTGGCCGATCCCTTCGCCGAAGTCGAGGCGCTGCGCAGCGCCCACTCGGTACCGAAGCTGGAAGGCCTGCCGGGCTTCACCGGTGGCCTGGTCGGCTGGTTCGGTTTCGAGTGCATTGGCTACATCGAACCGCGCCTGGCCCCGCCGGCCGGCCGCGACGAGCTGGGCACGCCGGACATCCTGCTGCTGGACTCCAACGAGCTGGCGGTGTTCGACAACCTCAAAGGCCGGCTGTACCTGATCGTGCATGCCGACCCGCGTGTCGAGGGTGCGTTCGAGCAGGCGCTGGCACGCCTGGATGCATTGACCGCCAAGCTGCGCGCACCGGGTGCCGGCTATCCCGCACCGCTCAACAGCGACGTGCTGGACGAGTCCGATTTCGTCTCCGGCTTCACCCGCGAAGGCTTCGTCGATGCGGTCCAGCGCAGCAAGGAATACATCCGTGCCGGCGACATCTTCCAGGTGGTGCTCAGCCAGCGCCTGAGCGTGCCGTTCAAGGCGCGCCCGGTGGATGTGTACCGCGCGCTGCGTGCGTTGAACCCCTCGCCGTACATGTACTTCCTGGATGTCGGCGACCTGCAGGTGGTCGGTTCCTCGCCGGAAATCCTGGTGCGTTTGCAGGATGGTGAAGTGACCGTGCGCCCGATCGCCGGCACCCGCCCGCGCGGTGCCACGCCCGAACTGGATCAGGCGCTGGAAGCCGAGCTGCTGGCCGATCCGAAGGAGCGCGCCGAGCACCTGATGCTGATCGACCTTGGCCGCAACGACGCCGGTCGTGTTTCGAAGGCCGGCACCGTGGAAGTGGGCGAGCAGTTCGTGATCGAACGCTACAGCCACGTCATGCACATCGTCAGCGAAGTGACCGGGCAGCTGCAGCCGGGCCTGAGCTACGCCGACGTGCTGCGCGCCACCTTCCCGGCCGGTACGGTCAGCGGTGCGCCGAAGATCCGCGCGCTGGAAGTGATCCGCGAGCTGGAACCGATCAAGCGCAATGTCTACGCCGGCAGCATCGGCTACATCGGCTGGCACGGCGATGCCGATACCGCGATCGCGATCCGCACCGCGGTGATCAAGGATGGCCGCCTGTATGTGCAGGCCGGTGCCGGCATCGTTTACGACTCGGACCCGGGCAAGGAATGGGACGAGACGATGAACAAGGGCCGCGCGCTGTTCCGCGCCGTCGCCCAGGCCGCCAAGGGTCTGTGAGTTCTGCCGTGCCGTGGCCGACGCCGCGGCACCTTCCGCTGTTCCCATTCAAGACAAGGAGTACCGCATGAAGCTGCTGAGCGCATTGCTGTGGTCGTCACTGCTGGCCACGATGGCCCCGTCTGCGTGGGCGCAGGCCAATACCATTCCCTCGCAGCCGCACCTGCTGGTGAAGGGCGAGGCGCGTCGCGTGGTGATGCCGGACCGGTTCGGCCTGCAGTTGAACATCGAAGAGACCGACATGGATGCGGATGCGGCGCGCCGCCGCGTGCAGGACAACGTTGCCCGCGTGCTGGCGCTGTTCAAGCAGTACAAGGCGGTGGAAGGCAGCGTACGTGCGGACAACCTGCGGATCGGCCCGGCAACCCGCTATGAGCAGAGCCGGCAGGTCTTCATGGGTACCCAGGTGTCGCGCCAGTTGCGCGCCAGCTTCGCCAGCGTGAAGCAGATGCAGGACGTGCTGGGTGCGCTGAAGGCCAATGAGAACGTGCAGGTCAGCAGTGTTGCCCCGACCTACTCGGGCGAAGTGGCGCTGCGACGCGAACTCAAGGGCGAGGCCGCGGCCAAGACCCGCGAGTCCGCGCAGGGGCTGGCCAAGGCCTATGGAACAAAAGTGCGCGGCCTGTACAGCATCTCCGATGTGGCGCCGAACTTTGCCTATGGCATCCAGGCCGGCCAATGGCCGCAGCTGGGCGAGGATGGTGAGTATCTCGACAGGATCTCGGTGACCGGCAGCTACGCACCGGCCTCGGCACCGGCGCCCGCTGAACGCGAATCCATCGAAGCCGGCCCCATCACCTACACCGAAAACGTATACGCCATTTTCCTGATAAGCGACGGAACCTGACCATGTTGTGGATGATCGACAACTACGACAGCTTCACCTACAACCTCGTGCAGTACCTGCAGACGCTGGGTGCCGAGGTGAAGGTGGTGCGCAACGATGCGATGAGCGTGGACGAGATCGCCGCGCAGAAGCCCGAACGCATCGTCATCTCGCCCGGCCCGTGCACGCCCAACGAAGCGGGCGTGTCGCTGGCGCTGATCGAGCGCCTGGGGCCGACCACGCCGATCCTCGGCGTCTGCCTGGGCCACCAGGGCATCGGCCAGGTCTACGGCGGCACGGTGATCCGCGCCGGCAACATCATGCATGGCAAGACCTCGCCCATCCGCCATGAAGGCAAGGGCGTGTTCGCCGGCCTGCCGGACCGCTACCAGGCTACCCGCTACCACTCGCTGGTGGTGGACAAGCACAGCCTGCCCGACGCGCTGGAAGTGACCGCCTGGACCGAGAACGACGACGGCTCGATCGAAGAGATCATGGGCCTGCGCCACCGCCAGTTCCCGGTGGAAGGCGTGCAGTTCCACCCCGAATCCATCCTCACCGAACACGGCCACGCCCTGCTGCGTAATTTCCTGCAGCGTCCGGCGGCCTGATCCTAGGAGCATTCCCATGAGCTTCTCCCCCCAGGAAGCCCTGCAACGCACCATCGAACACCGCGAAATCTTCTTCGACGAAATGGTCGACCTGATGCGGCAGATCATGCGCGGCGACGTGTCGCCGATGATGACCGCTGCCATCCTCACCGGCCTGCGCGTGAAGAAGGAAACCATCGATGAGATCGCCGCGGCGGCCACCGTAATGCGCGAGTTCGCGCTGGCGGTGCCGGTGGCTGACAGCACCCACCTGGTCGACATCGTCGGCACCGGTGGTGATGGCTCGCACACGTTCAACATCTCTACCTGCGCGATGTTCGTCGCGGCTGCCGCCGGCGCGCGCGTGGCCAAGCATGGCAACCGCAGCGTGTCGTCCAAGTCCGGCAGCGCCGATGCAGTCGAAGCGCTGGGTGCGGCCATCGAGTTGCAGCCGGCACAGGTGGCCGCGGCCATCGAACAGACCGGCATCGGCTTCATGTTCGCGCCGATCCACCATCCGTCGATGAAGGTCGTTGCGCCGGTCCGCCGCGAGATGGGCGTACGCACCATCTTCAACATCCTTGGCCCGCTGACCAACCCGGCCAGCGCACCGTCGGTGCTGATGGGCGTGTTCCACCCCGATTTAGTGGGTATCCAGGCGCGGGTGCTGCGCGAGCTGGGCACCGAGCGCGCCATGGTGGTCTGGGGCCGCGACAACATGGACGAGATCTCGCTGGGCGCCGGCACTCTGGTTGGCGAACTGCGCGACGGCAAGGTGCGCGAGTACGAGATCCACCCGGAGGACTTCGGCATCGCCATGTCGGCCAGCCGCAACCTGCGCGTGGACGGCCCGGAGCAGTCCATTGCCATGCTGCGTGCGGTGCTGGACAACACCCCCGGCCCGGCGCTGGACATCGTGGCCCTGAACGCAGGCGCCGCGCTGTACGTGGCCGGCGTGGCCAGCGACATCGGCGACGGCCTGGCCCGCGCCCGTGCCGCCATCGCCAACGGCAGCGCCCGTCAACGCCTGCAGCAGTACGTTGACACCACCCGCACGCTGGTAGCCTGAGCGCGCGGTTCAGCCTGACCCCCTCGATGGCCGATAATGGCCGTCCTCACCGCCCCCGCATTGAACCGACGACGATGAGCGACATCCTGCAGACGATCCTGGCCCGCAAGGCCGAAGAAGTGGCCCAGCGCCGTGCCCAGCGTCCCCTCGAGGACCTGCAGGCCGCCGTGGCCAGCGCCCCGCCAGTACGTGGCTTCGTGCGCGCGCTGCAGGCGGCGGTGGCCAACGGCGACCCGGCGGTGATCGCCGAGGTGAAGAAGGCCAGCCCGTCCAAGGGCGTGATCCGCCCGGATTTCCGCCCGGCCGACATCGCCGTCAGCTATGAGTTCGGCGGCGCCAGCTGCCTGTCGGTGCTGACCGATGTGGACTTCTTCCAGGGCGCCGACGCCTACCTGCAGCAGGCCCGCGAGGCCTGCACGCTGCCGGTGCTGCGCAAGGACTTCGTGATCGACGCGTACCAGGTGTACGAGGCGCGTGTGCTGGGCGCCGACTGCATCCTGCTGATCGTCGCTGCGCTGGACGACACGCAGTTGGCCACGCTGTCCGAACTGGCGATGTCGCTGGGCATGGACGTACTGGTGGAAGTGCACGACATCGACGAGCTGGAGCGTGCGCTGCAGGTGCCGGCACCGATGATCGGCATCAACAACCGCAACCTGCGCACCTTCGAGGTGTCGCTGCAGACCACGCTGGACATGCAGAAGGCGGTGCCGCGCGATCGCCTGCTGGTCACCGAGAGCGGCATCCTCGGCCCGCAGGACGTGGCGCTGATGCGCGACGCCGGCATCCACTCGTTCCTGGTGGGCGAGGCCTTCATGCGCGTGGAAGAGCCGGGCGAGGGCCTGCGTCAGCTATTCTTCGCGGCATGAAAACGCACTATCCAACGCCGCGCGAGGATGCGCCGCTGGTGGTCTTCGACTTCGACCACACCCTGTACGACGGCGATTCGGGCACGCATCTGTTCGCTTCGCTGATCAAGCGCAACCCGCTGCGGATGCTGGCGGCGCTGCTGGTCACCCCGATCGCCGGGCCGCTGGTGGCGATGCTGCCAACCCGCCGTACCGGCATTTCGGTCTATGTGTGGATCGGCAGTTTCGGCCTGCACCGTGCGCGCGATTTCAACAAGGTCATCGACGCCTATGTGCTGCGCAATGAGGCGCAGATGCGCGCCAAGCTGCTGCCGCAGGCGCTGGAGGTGTTCGCCGCGCACCGTGCCAAGGGGGACCGCGTGGTGGTCGCCACCGGCGCGCCACCGGAACTTGCACGCGCGATCCTGGCCTTCGTGGCCCATCAGGACGTGCCGGTGATCGGTACCGAGGTCGGCCCGCGGCTGGGCGGTGTTGGCCCGACCCGCCACTGCCACAACGAAGAAAAGATGCGCATGCTGCGCGAGCGCGGCTACGGCGATATCGACATCGCCTACTCCGACAGCACCGCCGACCTGCCGCTGCTGCTGGCCGCCAAGGCGCCAGTGGTGGTCAACCCGAAGCCGGGCCGCGTGGAGTTCTTCCGCCGCGTGCTGCCGGCCGGTACCCGCATCCTCAACTGGGGTTGCGTCGACCGCGGCGGCGACAAGGCCTGATCCCGCCGCACGGTAATGGATTTGCCGGCCAGCGGCCGGCACTACCCCTTTTCCGTCCTGGTAGTGCCGGCCGCTGGCCGGCAAACGATCAGCGCGCCAGATACCCGGTCAGCGCATGTCCGATCTGGAACAGGCTGATGGCCAGCACCAGCACGCCGACGGCCACCAGCACCCAGCGCTCCTTCACCCGCTTGACCAGGATCGCCGCCACCGGCGCGGCCATCATGCCGCCGATCAGCAGGCCGGCGACGATCTGCAGGTGCTGCACGCCCATCGACAGCAGGAAGGTGGCCGAGATGGTCAGGGTGACGATGAACTCGGCCGCGTTGACCGTACCGATGGTGGTACGCGCCTGGCCGCCACGGGCGAGCAGGGTGGAGGTGGCCACCGGCCCCCAGCCGCCGCCGCCGCTGGCATCGAGCAGGCCGGCGAAGAAGCCCAGCACCGGCACCCGGCGGATCTCGCCCTTGGGCATCCAGCGCCCGGCCGCGCGGGCCAGGATGATGATGGCCAGCACCAGCAGGTACAGATAGATCAGTGGCCGGATGAAGTCGCCAGGGATCTGGGTGAGCACGTAGGCGCCCACGGCACCGCCGACTGCGCCGGGCAGGGCCAGGCGCAGGAACAGGCGCTTATCGACATTGCCGGCTGCCAGGTGCGACACACCTGAGGCGCCGGTGGTGAACACTTCCGCGGTGTGGATGCTGGCGCTGACCTGTGCCGGTGGCAGGCCCATGCTCAGCATCACCGACGAGGACACCAGGCCGAATGCCATGCCCAAAGCGCCGTCCACCAGCTGTGCGCCGAGGCCGATGAGGATGAACCACCAGAATTCGCTGCTCAGTTCCATGCACCGAGCCTAGCGGAAGCGGGTGTGCGGGGCATGCGATGGTAGGTCGCATGTCCCGCGATCCGCCGGGCATGGCCCGGCGCTACCGTCGCCGGTGATCCTGGGTAGCGCCGGGCCATGCCCGGCGAATGCTCAACGATCAACGGGTGCCGTACAGCACCACGGTCTTGCCACGTGCATGCAGCAGGCCGTCGGTCTGCAGCTTCTTCAGCACGCGGCCAGCCATTTCGCGCGAGCAACCCACCAGACGGGCCAGTTCCTGCCGCGAGACGCGCAGCTGGCTGCCCTGCGGGTGGCTCATCGCCTCCGGCTCCTGTGCCAGGTCGTGCAGGGTGCGCACGATCCGGTCAGTGACGTCCAGGAACGCCAGGCGACTGGCCTTGCGGCTGGTGTCGAGCAGGCGCTTGGAGATCTGCTGGCCCAGCGCGTACAGCAGGCGCGGGGCATCGGCCGACAGCGGGCCGAGGAACAGCTGGTGCAGGCGTTCGTAGCTGATTTCGGCCAGCTCGCAGGCGGTACGGGTCCGCAGGATCACCTCGCGGCGGTCCGATTCAACGAACAGGCCCATCTCGCCGACGAACTCGCCGGCACCGAAGTAGCCCAGCACCAGCTCGCGATCGTCATCTTCCTCGGCCATGATCGAAACCGAGCCGCTGATGACGTAATACAGGGTTCCCGCCGGGTCACCGGGTCGGAAGACGTCGGTACGGGTGGGGTATCGCCGCCTGTGGCTGTGCGCCAGGAAACGATCGATTGTGGCGATATCCAGGGCCAGTGGACTGCTAGCTAGGCGCACGGTTGACACGATAGGAGCGCTCCCTCTGCGCATGAACGGATTCACGGGGTCGATAGCGGAGCTTAACCAGCGCAATTGTTAAGGGCAAACAGTGTGCCAGATGTGAGCGGTCTTCACGTTCCCCCCGGGGACAGTTTGCCCCATAATTCACCCTTTCCCTTCTTACACAGGAATCGACCGCCGTGGTCAAGCCGTTGCCTCGCCTGAGGCTGCAGGGTTTCAACAACCTCACCAAGGCGCTGAGCTTCAACATCTATGACGTGTGTTACGCGCGCACCGAAGAGGAGCGTCAGCGTTACATTGAATACATCGATGAAGAGTACAACGCCGACAGGCTGACTCAAATCTTGACCGATGTCGCTGAGATCATCGGCGCCAACATCCTCAACGTGGCTCGCCAGGATTACGATCCGCAGGGTGCCTCGGTGACGATCCTGATCTCCGAAGAACCGGTGATCGACAAGAAGCAGGCCGGCAAGGAGCTGATCTCCGATGCCGTGGTCGCGCACATGGACAAGTCGCACATCACCGTGCACACCTATCCGGAAACGCACCCGCAGGAAGGTATCGCGACCTTCCGCGCCGACATCGATGTGGCTACCTGTGGCGTCATTTCGCCGCTGAAGGCGCTGAACTACCTGATCGAGAGTCTGGAATCGGACATCGTGATCATGGACTACCGCGTGCGTGGCTTCACCCGCGATGTGAAGGGCAAGAAGCACTACATCGACCACAAGATCAACTCGATCCAGAACTTCCTGGCCAAGAACATCAAGTCGCGTTACGAGATGTTCGACGTCAACGTCTACCAGGAAAACATCTTCCACACGAAGATGCACCTGAAGGACTTCGACCTGGACCAGTACCTGTTCGAGGAGAAGGCCAAGAACCTGTCGTTCAAGGAACGCATGAAGATCGAAGCGCTGCTCAAGCGCGAGATCGAAGAGCTGTTCCACGGCCGGAACCTGTCCGAGTAAGCCCCATGCGCGATGCCGGCAGGCATCGCTGCCCAGGCGGGACGACCCGCCCCGTGGAACCTGCGCTTTGCGCACTGTATAGTTCCACGGTGATGTACCGACCCACGGCCCGGTGTGAAAACACCGGGCCGTTTCGTTTTTTCAAAAAAGGTAAGGAGCCCCCACCCATGCCCTGGATCTACCTGCTGCTGGCCGGCCTGTTCGAGATCGGTTTCGCCCTCGGAATGAAGTACTCCGAAGGCTTCAGCAAACCCCTGCCCACCGCCGCCACGGTGGTGTCCGCGCTGATCAGCCTGTACCTGATGAGCCAGGCGATGAAGAGCATCCCGGTCGGCACGGCCTATGCGATCTGGACCGGCATCGGCGCCATGGGCGTGGCGGTGCTGGGCATCTACCTGTTCAACGATAGCGCGTCGCCGGCACGCCTGGCCTGCGTGGGCCTGATCGTGGCGGGTGTGATCGGCCTGAAGCTGGTCTCGCCGAACTAAGGCGGCCCGACCAACGGTCGGGCCCCACCGTCGGGGCCCATCGTGCCCTTGGGTAGGCCCCCACCGTTGGTGGGGGCGCCCCGGTCAAATGCGGTAAGCGATGGTCTTCATCACTTTGGAGGCCAGCGCCATCGCGCCCGGAATCGGGAACGGCAGGCGGCGTGCGCCGGCCTGCTCGGCGTGCTCCGCGTGGCGAGCCTCGTCGTCCTTCATCACCTTGATGACCGCGCGGCTGCGCAGGTCGCCTGGGGGCAGGTCGACCAGGTGTTCGTCCAGATGGGCCTCCACCTGGTGCTCGGTCTCGACCACGAAGCCCAGGTTCCAGCCGTCGCCGCGCAGCCCGGCCAGGGTGCCGATGGTGTAGCTGCCGGCATACCACAGCGGGTTGAACAGGCTTGGGCGGCTGTCCAGCTCGCCCAGCCGGGTGGCGCACCACGCCAGGTGGTCGGTTTCTTCCTGTGCCGCTTCCAGCAGGTGTTCGCGCGTGGCCGGGTCGCGGGCCACGGCGGCCTGGCCGAAGTACAGGCCCTGTGCGCAGACTTCGCCCACGTGGTTGATCCGCATCAGGCCGGCCGCGTGGCGGCGCTCGGCGCTGTCCATGCCCGGCTCGTCGGTATCCGCGGCCGGGTAGGGGCGGGCCGCCGGCGGATTGCCGAAGACCGTGTCCAGGGCTCGTTGCGCCTCGGTCAGCAGATGGTCCAGCGGGGTGGTCTGGCGGAGCACGGTCATGGCGGTACGCGATGGGGCGAAAGACCCCGCGATTCTCGCCCGGCCCCGGCCCCCTGCCAACCCGCGGCTGGGGGCAGCTTGCACCGGGGGCTTGACCTGCGTACAATCCCGCCTCTTACGCTTCATCTTTCACAACGCGTGGCAGAGTTCCGGTGAGTCCTTCGCCGCAATGAGCCCGACCTAACTAGAGTTCTTCATGAGCACTTTCACTGCCAAGAACGAGACCGTCCAGCGCGACTGGTACCTCGTCGACGCCGAGGGCAAGACCCTGGGCCGTCTCTGCACCGAGCTGGCCCGCCGTCTGCGTGGCAAGCACAAGCCGGTCTACACCCCGCACGTTGATACCGGCGACTACCTGGTCGTCATCAATGCAGAAAAGATTGTCGTCACCGGCAAGAAGCTGCAGGACAAGATGTATCACCGTTTCACCGGCTACATCGGCAACCTGAAGACCGAGTCCCTGGCTCAGGCGCTGGAGCGTCACCCGGAGCGCGTGATCGAGACCGCCGTCAAGGGCATGCTGCCGAAGGGCCCGCTGGGTCGCCAGATGTACCGCAAGCTCAAGGTCTACGCCGGCACTGAGCATCCGCACGCCGCACAGCAGCCGCAGGTTCTGGATATCTAATCATGGCTATCACTCAAAACTACGGCACTGGCCGCCGCAAGTCCTCCACCGCTCGCGTGTTCCTGCGCAAGGGTTCGGGCAACATCACCGTCAATGGCCGTCCGCTGGACGAGTTCTTCGGTCGTGAGACCGCGCGCATGATCGTGCGCCAGCCGCTCGAGCTGACCAAGAACACCGAAAGCTTCGACATCCTGGTCACCGCCGCTGGCGGCGGCACCACCGGCCAGGCCGGTGCGATCCGTCTGGGCATCGCCCGTGCGCTGGTCGAGTACGACGAAACCCTGAAGTCCGAGCTGCGCAAGGCTGGCTTCATGACCCGTGACGCCCGTGAAGTCGAGCGTAAGAAGGTCGGTCTGCATAAGGCCCGTCGCGCCACCCAGTTCTCCAAGCGCTGATCTACCGTGCCTGGTTGGGCTCCTTCGGGGGCCCGCTGGTTGGAAAAGCAAAAGCCCGGCTTCGGCCGGGCTTTTGTCGTTCTGGGGGTATGCATTTCGAGGTTGCCGGCCAGATGGGGTGGGGTCAGAGCCCTTTCCTTTGGAAAAGGATCCGACCCCGAATCTATCTCTGGAGAGGAGCCCCCTTGTTGTTCAAGGGGGCGCGCCGACAGGTGCGGGGATAAGGTGGAATGCGCGACCAAATTAAAAGCAAAAGGCCAGATCTTTCGATCTGGCCTTTTGCTTTTAATTTGGCTGCCCCTGATGGATTCGAACCACCGATGCCTGAGTCAGAGTCAGGTGCCTTACCGCTTGGCTAAGGGGCAATGTAACGTGTAACTATTTTCTCACTCTTCACACTGAAAAACAACTTGAATTTCAGTGTGGTGGCTATGGGTGGACTCGAACCACCGACCCCAGCATTATGAGTGCTGTGCTCTAACCGGCTGAGCTACATAGCCTTGGTGAGCCCGCTATTCTGCTGATGTGTATCGACCCTGTCAACACTTTTGTGTCGTGCTTGTAGGCCGACAGACGGCATGGGATAGTCCCAACCAGTAGATTTTTTAGGAGTCCGCATCGTGATCGATCCGGACGGCTATCGACCGAACGTCGGCATTGTGCTGATGCGGCAGGACGGCCAGGTGTTCTGGGCACGACGCGTGCGCCGGGACGGTTGGCAGTTCCCGCAGGGTGGCATGAATACCGACGAGACGCCTGTCGAGGCCATGTATCGTGAACTGCAGGAAGAGACCGGCCTGCTGCCTGAGCACGTGGAAGTGCTCGGGGCAACGCCCGGCTGGCTGCGCTACAAGCTGCCGGCGCGGGCCATCCGCCGCAACGAGCGGCAGGTCTGCATCGGCCAGAAGCAGGTCTGGTTCCTGCTGCGCCTGACCGGTGACGAATCCCATGTGTGCCTGGACCACACCGACTCGCCGGAGTTCGACCACTGGCGATGGGTGGATTTCTGGTACCCGGTGGAGCACGTGGTGATGTTCAAGCGCGGCGTCTACGCACGTGCTTTGCGACATCTGGCTCCGCTGGCCCAGGGGGTGGCCGGGCAGGGCGTCACGGCCATGCCCAAGAGCGCTGCCGAGGCCTGGATGCCTGGCCACACGGCTGGCCACGATCGCCCGCGAAAGCGTCCGCGCAGCCGCGGCTACTGGCCGAAGAAGGCGCAGGGCGACGTCCCGCCGACGTAAACTGCTGAACGGTATCGAGAATGGTTCAGGTCTCTGATTGACAACCATTCTCGTTTCCATTGGAATAGCCAACAGGCCGCCTCTGGCCTGTCAGCCCGGTTCACGCCTGTGTACGTCTGCATCTGCAACGGAGTCACCGACCACCAGATCCGCGAAGCCGCCAGCCATGGCGTCACGTCGGTGGCCGAGCTGACCATGCGTACCGGCTGTGGCGCCACCTGCGGTTCCTGCCTGGACATGGCCGGCGAGCTGCTGGCCAAGGCGCACGCCACCCACGACCTGCCGTTGCCGGTGCTCGGCCTGGCACAGGTCGCCTGAGCGACTTCTTTCGCGGCGCATTGACGCCGCGCATTCGTTTCCTTCACTGCGTGCCGCACAGGCCAATGCGCACGATTCGCGTTCCTTCACCGGCGCGCGCAAGGCGCTAAAGTGCCTGCGTTTTCAGCGCGCAGGAGCACCCCCATGAAGGGCGACACCAAGGTCATCGAATTCCTCAACAAGGTCCTCTACAACGAGCTGACCGCGATCAACCAGTACTTCCTGCACGCCAAGATGCTGAAGAACTGGGGCATCAAGGAACTGGCCGAACACGAGTACAAGGAATCGATCGACGAGATGAAGCATGCCGACATGCTCGCCGACCGCATCCTGTTCCTCGAAGGCCTGCCGAACTTCCAGGCGCTGGGCAAGCTTCGCATCGGCGAGAACCCGACCGAGATCCTGCAGTGTGACCTGTCGCTGGAACGCGACGGCGTGGTCACCCTGCGCGAGGCCGTGGCCTATTCCGATTCAGTCGGCGACTACGTCAGCCGCCAGCTGTTCGTGAAGATCCTCGATTCGGAGGAAGAGCACATTGACTGGCTGGAAACCCAGCTCGACCTGATCGAGCGTATCGGTGAGCCGAAGTACCTGCTGAGCAAGCTCGAAGAGTGACGTAGCGTCGAGCTTGCTCGACGGTGATCAGCATCGCGATGGTCGAGCAAGCTCGACGCTACCGATGCTGTGCCAGGTAGCCCGTCAGCGCCACGCGCGCGCGGGCGAATTCCGCAACCAGCAGCGCCACCGCCACGGCGGGGCGCTGCAGGCTGCCGGCACGGGCTTCCTGCTCGATGCGCTGCGCGACCGCCGACAGCGACAACACGCCCACATTCGCACTGGAAGATTTCAGGGTGTGCGCGAGCGCCTGCAGGCGCGGCTCGTCGCCGTTCTGCGCGGCCTGCTGCAGCTGCTGCACCATTGCGGGTGCATCTTCCAGGAACACCGCGACGATCTGGAGCGCGGCATCGCCGATCACCGCGTGCAGTTCGTCCAGAACACCGCGGTCAAGCACCGGCTGTGGCTTGGAGCCGACTCGGCTGTCATCGTCTTGTAGAGCCGAGCCATGCTCGGCTGATGGAGCGCGACTGCTATTGGCCGTCAGCCGAGCATGGCTCGGCTCTACAGAAGGCCGTGCAGGTGATGCAGCTCTACCGCCCCCCCAGCGCTGCAACAGCGCATGCAACGTGGCGCGCGCGATCGGCTTGGACAGGTAGTCATCCATACCGGCCTGCAGGCAGCGTTCGCGGTCACCGGCCATGGCATTGGCGGTCATCGCGATGATCGGCAACCGCGGGCGACCGGCTTCCATTTCCTCGGCGCGCCACTGGCGGGTGGCGGCGTAGCCATCCAGCACCGGCATCTGGCAGTCCATCAGCACCACGTCCACGCCGCCCTCGCGCAGCGCGAGCAGTGCCTGTTCGCCATCGCTGGCGTTGCGCACCTCGCACTGGAATACCCGCAGCAGCTGTTCGGCCACCATGCGGTTGACCGTGTTGTCTTCCACCAGCAGCACGCGCAGGTGCAGCGGCGGCAACGCCGCAGCCGGTTGCCCGTCTTCCGCGTTGGCCAGCAGCGCAGCCGGGCGCGCATGCGCCACCGGAACGGCCAGCAGCGCATGCAGGGCGGCATCGTCGAAATGGGCGGGCAGCTGGTGCTGGCGCGGGTGCGGCGGAAGCGCCTCGTCCTGCAGCCACAGCACCCGCAGTGCGTCGTCCTCGCCACGTTCGGCCAATGCCCGCTGCAGCGTCACCTCGCCGTTGCGGCGCGCACGTGCATCAACCAGCAGCCAGGCAGGTGCCTGCCGGCCAGGGCGCGGCACCGCGCGCAGGCGTTCGACCAGTGCATCCAGTTGCGGCAGCGGCTGAACCTGCAGGCCATGGTGGGCCGCGACGCGCTCGACGCGTGCCTGCAGCGTGGCATCGGCACTGAACAACAGCAGCGCTGCGGGTGTGCGCGCCATCGCGGGCAGATCGCCGGGTACCTTCAGCAGCGGAATCTCGAACCAGAACGTGGCGCCCTGGCCCGGCGTGGACTGCACGCCGATGCGGCCCTGCATCAGGTCGATGATGCGCTTGCAGATGGCGAGGCCCAGGCCGGTGCCACCATAGATGCGGGTAGTCGAGGCATCGGCCTGGCTGAAGGACTGGAACAGTCGCGCCTGCAGTGCCTGGTCGATACCGATGCCGGTATCGGTGATCTCGAAGCGCAGCTGGTGTTGCGCGGCACCTTCGCCCAGCCGCTGCACGCGCAGCTGCACCTGGCCACGCGCGGTGAACTTGATCGCGTTCGCAAGCAGGTTGCTCAGCACCTGGCGCAGGCGCACCGGGTCACCACGCACTGGCAGCCGTACCGACGGGTCCAGCTGCAGGCCCAGTACCAGGCCCTTCGAATCGGCGGCGCGCTGCATCAGCTGCACCACGCCATCGAGCAGCTCGCGCAGGTTGAAGCTGGTGATCTCCAGTTCCAGCGCCTGCGCTTCCAGGCGTGAGTAATCGAGGATGTCGTCGACGATGCGCAGCAGCTGCTGCGAACTGGCCGAGGCGGTGGCCAGCATTTGTCGCTGGTCCTCGCCCAGCGGTCCACGTGCGATCAGCTCCAGCATCGGCAGGATGCCGTTGAGCGGGGTGCGGATCTCATGGCTCATCGTGGCCAGGAACTCGCCCTTGGCCAGCACCGCCGCTTCGGCGGCCTGCTTGGCCTGCAGCAGCTGCTGTTCCAGCTGGCCCTGGCGTTCGGTGGTGCGGCGCAGCTGGTCGCGCTCGCTGGCCAGTACGCTGCGCTCGCGCTGCAGGCTGGCCAGCGCACGGTTGCGCGTGCGCAGGCGCAGGCCCATCAGCAGCACGATGGCGGCCGCAGCAAGGGCAACCAGCAGCGCGCCCCACAGCGGCACGTCAGAGCACCGCGTTGTGGAAGTCGAAGTTCAGGTCACTGCCGGCCGACTGCACCATGTTGCCCTGGATGTAGTCGACGCCACCGACCCACATCGCGGCGGCGGCCTGCGGGTCTTCGATCTGCTGCCCGATGATCTGCAGGCCGGCGGCATGCGCCTGCTCGATCGCCCTGCGCAGTTCTTCGCGGGTGGCCGGGTTGGCATGGCTGCTGGAGAAGCGCGCGGCCATGCGCACGAACGACAGCGGCAGCTGGGTCAGCAACGCATCGGCGTCGGCACTGGGTTCGAACTGGCTCAGGCAGAAACGCACGCCGGCGCCGGCCATGCGCTGGCAGAACTGCTGCAGTGGCACGGTGTGGATCAACGCGTCGGGCAGGCGTACGTCGATCACCAGCGCACTACCGGGCAGGTCGCGCCGCTGCAGCGATTCCAGCAGCCAGTCGGCGAAGGCATCGCGCTGCAGGGTACGCAGTGACTGCGAGACGAACAGGTTCAACGGTTGTGTGGCATGCCGGTACAGATCGAGCAGGCCCAGCGCATGGTCCATCACCTGCTGGTCGAGATCAGCGATGCGGCCTGCCGCTTCCGCAGCCGGAATCACCTGGCCGGCCGCCAGTACCGTGCCATCGGCCTGGCGCAGGCGCAGCAGCAGCTGGTACTGCGCGGTGTTGCCACCGGCGACGGCGACGATCGGCTGGTACGCCAGTTCCAGCTGGCCTTCCAGCAGGGCCAGGTGTTCCTGTTCGGTGATCGCCTGGCGATGCACATGGCCGGCGACGCCGGCGCTGAGCAGCCGCGCCTGCAGGGTGGTGCGTTCGACCGCTTCCAGCGCGCTGTTGGCATCGTCGAAGCCCGGCGACATCGGCGCGTAACCGACCACGCCGCGCAGGTGCACCGATTCGTCGTCGCGGATCACGAAGGCCCGCGCCGACAACTGCTCGCGCAGGGTCGCGGCGATGCCTTCGAGGCTGTCTTCGTCAGCACTGCGGGCCAGCAGCAGGAAACTATTGTCGTTCAAGCGCGCCAGCAGGTGCGGATGACCGGCCTCAGCCAGGCGCTGCCCGGCCTGCACCATCAGGCGCTCGAACGCGGCATAGCCGTAGCGCTCGCGCAGGCCCAGCGCGCTGGCCACTTCAATGAAGAACACGCCCCCGTGGTCGCGGTGGGCGAGCGCGGTGTTGAGCTGCTGCAGCACGTGGTGGCGGGTCGGCAGGCCGGTTTCCGGATTGCTGGTGGCCGGTGCGCCGGTAGCACCGGGCAGGGTCGCGGCCTGGGCACGTGCGCGGCGGATGCGGTTGGCCACCGCCGCGATCAGGTGGCGGGGGCGGATCGGCTTGCTCAGGTAGTCATCGGCACCACTGTCGAGCACCTCGAACTGGCGCTCCGGGTCCGGATCGCCACTGAGGAACACGATTGGCAGCAGCTGCAGGCCAGGCTGCTGGCGGATCAGCGCGGTCAGGCGCATGCCGTCCAGGCCGGGCAGGTGCAGGTCCATCAGGATCAGATCGGGGCGATGTTCCTTGATGGCCTGCAGCGCGCCATCGGCATCGCTGTGCACGATCGCCTGCATCCCGGCACCGTGCAGCACGCTCTGCGCGAACAGGGCCTGGGCGCGGTCATCCTCGACGATCAGCACGCGGTAGGGCGAATCGGAGGGCGGCGGTGCCTGGTCGTTGTTGCCTGCTTCAGCCAGTGCGCCCGGGCCGGGCAGCGGCGGCGGTGCGCTGCCGATCGTCGCCGGCGTGTCGACTGTGGCCAACGACGGCGTTGCCGCCGGTGCCACTACGACCGCGCTTGCCGGGTCAGCGGCCCAGCGTTGCCAATGATCGGCCGGAGGGGTTTCAGCGCGTCCCGGGCGGGCGCCCGCGGGGGATTCGTTTGCGGCCATCGGTGCTCCTGGTGTTCGTGTCCATTATGCGACAAGCCCGACGTTCAACCGGTGCCGGGCTGTCGCGGACCGTCTGCGGAGACGCCGCGCGCCAGCCAGCGCACGCCTTTCCACAAGGTGCGCCAGACCATCCACACCAGCAGGGCACCGGCCAGGCTGCAGGCCAGCACCACGATCAGCGCGATCCACGGGTGTGCCAGGGCCAGGGCCAGGCCACCGATCACCACGGTGTCTTCGGCAGCGGAGGCAACCCAGTTGCTGGCTGGTTCCGGCGAGGTATTGAGCAACGCGCGGGTGCCGGCCTTCAGGCCATGGCTGGCCAACGCGACACCGGCGCCGGCAGCAAGCGCGCCGGTGCCCAGCTGCCCATCGGGCGACAGCGTGGCGGCGGCGAGGAAGGCGCCGGCAGGCACGCGCGCGAGTGTCTGCACCAGGTCCCAGGCCGAGTCCACGCCGGGAATCTTGTCGGCGAAGAACTCGGCCACGGCCAGCGCCGCCGAGGTGCCCAGCACCCACCATGACTCAGTGGCCTGCAGGGCGGGTGGGAGATCGACCCAGCCGAGCAGGCCGGCCAGGCCGACGCCGAACACGGTGAGGTAGACACGGATACCGGCCAGCCAGGCCAGCAGGATGCCGATCACGAACAGGTGGGCTTCGGTCATGGCGATGCTCCGGCGGCGGAACTGTGCAGGGGGCCACACTATCGGTGATGGCGTGCCTGAACGCCACAGACCGCCGCCGCTCCCTGCGCAGGAAACCCACCTGTCCTGTCATACACTAGCCCGTCGTTTGCCACAGGGGCCGTATCGGTGTCGCCCTCGCGATGCCCCGGAAACCACCCATGAACAACCGCCCTCCCATGCGCGTGCAGGTGCGCCTGCCCGGCGCGCCGCAACCGCCGATGGACCGTCGCCGCCTGCTGGTGATCGGTGGCATCTGGCTGCTCAGCCTGGTGCTGGCCGCGCTGGGTGGCTGCTGGATGGCCACGCCGCGCGATGCGCAGGGCCAGCGCCTGCAGGCCGCCGAGAAGCGTGCCGAGGGCCTGCAGACGCAGCTGACCGAGCTGCGCCAGAAACAGGCCACGCTGGAAGCCTCCGACCGCATCAGCCGCGCCGCCAACACCGAGGTGCAGTCCTCGCTGGCCGAGCGTGACGAAGAAATCGCCGGCCTGCGCGCCGACGTCGCCTTCTACGAGCGCCTGGTGGGTTCAACCAGCCAGCGCAAGGGCCTGAACACCCATTCCATCGAGTTCAGCCCGGAAGCGGCCGGCACCTGGCAGTACACCGCCGTGCTGACCCAGAACCTCAACCGCGGTGCCATCAGCCAGGGGCAGATGCGCTTCACCGTGGAAGGCGTGAAGAACGGCAAGCTGGCCACGATCAGCTGGGATGATCTGCACCAGCGCAGCAAGGTGCCGGGACAGGATTACTCGTTCCGGTACTTCCAGCAGATCAGCGGCAGCGTGATGCTGCCGGCTGACTTCACCCCGCAACGCGTGCGGGTGACATTGGGGAGTGGTGCGGGGGGCACCACCCAGGTATTCGACTGGAAACAGGCCGGTGCGCCGGCCGCCAAAGGGGAGTAGGCAGATGTTCGGAAGCAGCAAATCCAACCGTGAAGGCCAGCTGGTGGTGGATGCCCTGATCGGCAACCAGGTGGTGATCCGCGGTGATGTGGAATTCAGTGGCGGGCTCTACGTGGAAGGCCGCATCCATGGCAAGGTGATCGCCGCCGAAGGTGCCAGTGGCGCGACCCTGACGGTCGCCGAGCATGGCGTGATCGAGGGTGAGATCCGTGCCCAGGTGGTCGTCATCAGCGGTCGCCTCGACGGTGACGTGCATGCTACCGAGAAAGTCGAACTGACCCCGAGCGCGCGGGTCAACGGCAATGTCCATTACCAGGTGGTGGAGATGAATGCGGGTGCCCAGCTGAACGGCCGCCTGATCCATGCCAGCGCCCCGATGGCGGCCCTGCCGGCCCCGGAAGGTGATGAGGCCAATGGCGGCAAGGGTGACACCGCCGCGCGCCGCAAGCTGGCCGAGGCGATGGCTTGAAAGCCATCGTCGGCACCCCCATGCTGAGGCCATGAGCACGCTAGTCTCCCTGCCCGGCGCCACCCCGGTTGCCGCGCCCGATTACCAGTCGCTGGAGCGCCCGCTGAACTTCACCGAGTCGGCGGCCGCCAAGGTCAAATCCCTGATCCAGGAAGAGGGCAACCTCGACCTGGCCCTGCGCGTGTATATCGAAGGCGGTGGCTGTTCGGGCTTCCAGTATGGGTTCGAGTTCGACGAGAACCGTGCCGAGGACGATCTTGCGGTGCAGACCAGCGGGGTGACCCTGCTGGTCGACCCGCTGAGCCTGCAGTACCTGATGGGCGCCGAAGTGGATTACACCGAGAGCCTGACCGGTGCCCAGTTCGTGATCCGCAACCCGAACGCCAAGACCACCTGCGGCTGCGGCAGCAGCTTCAGCATGTAAGAACCCTGTGGCCGGCATGTGCCAACCAGGGTTGGCACCTACCAGAGCGGATCAGTAGATCCACGCCATGCGTGGATGGTCCTTCCTGCAACCACACCGGCAGATTGCGCACAGCGCCGACCTTGCCACCTGCATCGATTGGCGGCACGCTTGCCGGATGCCCAATACTTCTTCGCCGCTTTCCGGTTTCGCCTTCGTTGGCGAACCGCTGGAGCGCGCCGATGCCCTGCGCGACGATGCCGATGCACTGGCGCGCCTGTGGCCGGGCGCGCGCATCCTCGTGCTCGATCAGGACGGTACCGCCTTCACCGGCGATGACGACCAGCCACTGGCGCTGACCGGCGCCGACATCGGCGGTGGTCCCGGTGCCGCAGTCTTCCTCGGCCTGCGCGGCGAGCAGGCCTGGTTCTCGGTCGAAGCCGCCAGCGTTACTGTTGCCGCGCCGCGCCGGCTCGACCTGCGCCAAGCCGCGCTGCTGTGGTCGATGGCCGATGCGACCGCCTTCAGCTACGCCCGCGGCATGTCCTACTGGCATTCGCGCACCCGCTTCTGCGGCGTGTGCGGCGGGGCCGTGGCGTTCTCCCGTGGCGGCTTCGTCGGCCGCTGCGCGCAGTGTTCCACCGAGCACTACCCGCGGGTCGACCCGGCGGTGATCGTGGCGGTGGAGAACCAGGGCCGGCTGCTGCTGGGCCGGCAGTCGAACTGGGCACCGCGCCGTTACTCGGTGCTGGCCGGCTTCGTCGAACCCGGCGAGACCTTCGAACAGACCGTAGTGCGCGAAGTACACGAGGAGAGCAAGGTGCGGGTGAGTGCCTGCCAATACCTCGGTTCGCAGCCGTGGCCGTTCCCGGGCGCGCTGATGATCGGCTTCCGTGCACAGGCGCAGGATGACCTGCCGACCGTGGACGGAGAGCTGGAAGATGCGCGCTGGTTCAGTGCCGACGAGGTCGGCGCGGCACTGGCACGTGATGTCGAGGACGATGGCCAGGGCATCCGCCTGTCGCCGCCGATCTCGATTTCGCGGGGCCTGATCGAGCACTGGTACCGCCAGCAGCGGGGCTGATGGCGAGGGGCTGCAAGGCTTGCGCTGATGCCAGCATTGCCGCCACCTGAACACGCCTCGGGTTACAGTGCGATCCACCGCGGGAGGCGTCGCTGCGACAGGTAAGGTAGCGACGCCTAGCGTTCTGTTTCGTAGGGAGACCTGCCATGTTCACCACTCTGGCCGCCGTGCTGGTAGCACTGGCCCTGGGCCATGTGGCCCCGGCCGCTGCCGCTTCGCTGCGCCGTTTCGACGGCTTCCGGCGCTGGCTGGGCTGGCTGGACGCGCGGGGTGGCAAGGCCTGGCAGGGGCCGGCAGGCGTCGCCCTGGCGCTGCTGCCGCCGCTGTTGCTGATGGCGCTGCTGGCGTGGCTGCTGCGCGGCGTGCTGTTCGGCCTGCCATCGCTGCTGCTGGGCGTGGCGGTGCTGGCGTGGTGCTGGGGCCCGCGCGACCTGGACCGTGATATCGAAGCGATCATCGATGCCGATGACGCGGCGACGCGCCAGGCCGCGGTACGCAACCTGCAGGCGGCCGGTGGCAGCCTGCGTGAGGACATTCCGTCACTGGTCGAGGCGACCGTACTCAACGCGCTGCGGCGCTGGTTCGCGGTGCTGTTCTGGTTCCTGCTGCTGGGCCCGGCCGGTGCGCTGGGCTACCGGTTGCTGGCACTGATGGCGGAAAGCCCGATGCGCGCCCGCGTGCCGGTGGAGCCGCTGGCGCTGGCGCAGCGCCTGCTGGGCTGGATCGAGTGGCCGGTGGCGCAGCTGATGGCGTTCTCGATGGCGCTGGTGGGCAACTTCGATACGGCGTGGAAGGCCTGGCGCCAGGCCCATGGCGAACGCCTGGCCGGTGACATCGGCTTTCTCGGCGCGGTGGCGCGGGCCAGTGTCAATGCTGAGCTGCGCGAGGACGCGCACGATTACACCGAGGCGGGATTGTTGCCGGTATGGCAGCGGCTGCCGGACCTGCGTGATGCGATGAGCCTGGTGTGGCGGATGCTGCTGCTGTGGCTGGCGATCCTCGCCCTGCTGGTGATTGCAGGCTGGGTGACGTAGTGGCTTTTGCAGGGCTTGCAGCCCTGCACCTGCAGAAGCAACAGCAACAGCAGCTCTGGATTGCTGATGGTTGGGCGGGGCGGTGTGGGGCTGCAGGACACGCCGTAAACCCGTCCTTGGGGGCTCGATGGCGCCATCCATGGCGCCAACGGTCCTGCAGCCCCACACCGCCCCACCCCCGACAGTTTCCCGGTGACGGTTGTTCTGTAGAGCCGAGCCATGCTCGGCTCCGAGCAAGCGCAGCGAAGCGATCCGCTTTCGCTTTTGATCTTCTCTTTCTTTCCCGTGGTGGACGCGCACGGAAACTGTCCGTGGCCGGGCGGGATGGGTTTGCGGGGGTGTCCGCGGCATGGATGCCGCGGCCAAGCCTCCACGGACGGATTCACGGCGTCCCCCGCAAACCCATCCCGCCCGGCCAACCCCATGATCGACAAACGTCGCCCACCACGAGGGGCTGCGCCGTTGGCTGGAAACCTAGATCGGTGCCAGCGCAGTGAACGGTGCCCACGGCAGGTTGCGCAGCAGCGCATACCCGGGCAGCACCCAGAGCCAGAACACGGGATTGGCCAGTACCCGCATCAGCGGGTCGAGCACACGGGGGCGGATGCCGGCGATGTTCAGCAGCATCAGCAACAGGAACGGCAGGCTGATGACCAGCAGCGGGTTCATCGCCATCGCGCCGGGCAGGTCGAAATGGACCAGCGAATACAGGCAGCGGGTGCTGCCACAGCCCGGGCAGTACAGGCCGGTCAGCGCGTACAGCGGGCAGCTCGGCAGGGGATTGCCGGCGACATACGGATTGACGTTGCGCAGCACCACCGTGGCGCCCACGGCCAGGCCGGCGGAGACCAGCAGCGGTGCCCAGCGGGCGAGTCGGGAACGAGCGGGAAGCGCGGACATGCAACAACGGATCCGGCGCAGGCGCCGGATCCGTCCAGGCGTATCAGTAGCCGCTGTTGCTCATCGCGCCCATGCCGCCGAGCACAACGAAGAACAGCACGTACAGCACGACCAGCACGGCCCAGGCGATGGCCGACCAGATGGCCCACTTCTTGGCCTTGGCAGCGGAGTCCTGGGCACCGGCAATGTCGCCAGCAGCCAGCTTGCCGTTGACCTGTGCGGCGTAGACGATCGACACGATGCCGGCCGGCAGGCAGCAGAACAGGGTGGTCAGGATGGCCCAGACCAGGTTGTTCGGGACCTGCGGAGTAGCAGTATTCATGGGTTCAAGCTCCTTGATGGGTGGTGGTGGTGAATCATTGGTCGGAAAGAGCGCCCAGTACGGCCAAGCCGCCGAACAGCCCGAACCACAACAGCAACAGGACCGGCAGGGACACGGCCGAAGCCACCGCCCACCAGCCCGCCTTGCGCGACGCGCTGTAGGCCCCCGGGAGGTCGCCAGCCGCGCGGCGGCCATCGACCTGGGAGGCATAGACGATCGACACCACGCCCAACGGCAGGCAGCAGAACAGCGTCGTCAGGATCGCCCAGACCAAGTGGTTGGGGATGTAGACCGGACGGCTGAGCGGTGGTGGTTGATTCAAAGCGAGACTCCATTCCTTGGTGGCCGGCCGTGATGAATCGGCCGGACCTCCCCCCTGTGGGTGCGTAATCTACCGCAACCGGCGTTGCATGTATGCGTTTACAGTCACGGCATGTCGCGTACGCCACTGGACGGTGACGTATGTGGGGGAGTTTGCCGCGCCCGCGCGGCGGGCCTATCTCGTCAGGCGTGATCGCCGCGCAGGGCCCGCACCTGGGCATCCAGCACCGGGGCGGAGGTGGTGTGGCCATCCACCGCCGGCGCCGCGACCACTTCGATGGTGGCGCGGAAACGGCGCGGTACGCGCATGCGGCCCAGCCGGGTATCACGTCGGCTCCACATGCTCGACCACATGCCGCGCAGCGCCATCGGCACCACCGGCACCGGCCGCCGTTCGAGGATCTTCTCCACCCCGGACTTGAACGGTGCCATCTGCCCGTCACGGGTCAGCGCGCCCTCGGGGAAGATGCACACCAGCTCGCCTTCGGCCAGCGCCGCGTCGATTTCGTCGAACGCGCGCTGCATCAGCGCCGGGTCCTCGCGCGCGCCGGCGATCGGGATCGCCTTGGCGGTCCGGAAGATCCAGCGCATCACCGGAATGTTGAAGATCTTGTAGTACATGACGAAGCGCACCGGGCGCGGGATCGTCGCCGACAGGATCAGCGCGTCCATGTAGCTGACATGGTTGCAGACCAGCAGCGCGGCGCCTTCGTCGGGTACGTTGGCCTCGATGCCGTGCGGGCGCAGCCGGTACAGCGTGCGCACCATCACCCAGCTGAGGAAGCGCATCAGGAATTCGGGGACGATGGTGAAGATGTAGATCGCCACCAGTGCATTGGCGATGGCCAGCGCCAGGAACTGCTGCGGAATGGTCCAGTGCAGCAGCTTGTGCGCAGCCAGTGACAGCAACGCGGCGCCGACGATGAAGCCGGAGTTCTGGATGTTCAGCGCGGCGAACACGCGTGACATCTGCGCCTTCGGCGTGCGGCTCTGGATCAGCGCGAACAGCGGCACCACGAAGATGCCGGTGAACAAGCCGATGCCGATCAGGTCGATGACGATACGGATGCTGCCAGGCTGCTGCAGGAACGGGCCGATGGCCAGCCCGTGCACGGTCGCCTCGCCGCTGCGGGCGAAGTACAGGTCGAGCAGGAACGCGGTCATGCCGAACGCACCGAGCGGCACCAGGCCGATTTCCACCGTCCGCGCCGACAGCTTCTCGCACAGCAGGGAGCCAACGCCGGTGCCGACCGAGAACAGGGCCAGGGCGAAGATGTACAGGGTCGGTTCGCCGCCGAGGTTGGTCACCGCATAGGCCGGCAGCTGCGAGGTCAGCACGGTGCCGACGAACCAGAACCAGGACACGCCCAGGATCGCGTTGCGCACTGCCTTCTGCTGACGCGCCATGCGCAGCACCGCCAGCGATTCCGGCAGTGGGTTCCAGTTGATCTTCAGGTTCGGGTCGCCAGCATCGACCTTGGGAATCAGCCGCGCGGCGATGTTGCCGCAGATCGCCAGCGCGATGATCGCGCACGCCGCCACCACCGTACCGTGGCTGCCGGCCACGGTGAACACCAGGCCGCCGACGATCATGCCGGAGAGGATCGACATCGAGGTGCCCATCTCGACCAGGCCGTTGCCGCCGGTCAGCTCTTCGGGCTTCAGCACCGACGGCAGCACCGAGTACTTCACCGGGCCGAACAACGTCGACTGCATGCCGGTACAGAACAGCGCGATCAGCAGCACCGGCAGGCTCTGGGTGAGGAACCCGGTGGCCGCCAGCGACATGATCACGATCTCCATGCTGGTGGTGATCACGATCAGCCGCGATTTTTCCAGTTTGTCGGCGATCTGCCCGGCCAGTGCCGAGAACAGGAAGTACGGCAGGATGAAGATGGCCGGTGCCAGCGTGGCGTACAGCCCCAGTTCTTCCTCCGGCACGGCCATGAACAGCAACATGCTGATGATCGCCTGCCGGTACACGTTGTCGTTGAACGCACCGAGCGCCTGCACGACGAAGAACGGCAGGAAACGGCGCTGGCGCAGCAGGGCGAACTGGTTGTGACCGGACATGGAGCCTCCTTGACCGGCGCAGCCTAGCATTCCTGCCTATCCGCTGTGGGTGCGGACCTGTGGGTGCGGACCGTTGGTCCGCACACTTTGAAAGGCCTCAGACGATATCGTCGACCACGCCGCCATCCACGCGCAGCGCTGCACCGGAGGTGGCCGAAGCCTGCGGCGAGGCCAGGTACACCACCATGTTGGCCACTTCCTCGACCGTGGCGGTGCGCTGGATCAGCGAAGACGGCCGGTGCGCCATCACGAACTCGCGGCCGATCTGCTCCAGTGGCTTGCCACTGCGCTGGCGTTCATCTTCGAACATCGCCGCGAAACCATCGGACAGGGTGGGTCCGGGCAGCACCGCGTTGACGGTGACCCCACTGCCGGCCACGCGCTTGGCCAGGCCGCGCGACAGCGACAGCTGCGCGGTCTTGCTGACCCCGTAATGGATCATGTCGGCGGGAATGTTGCGGGCCGACTCGGAGGAGATGAACAGCACGCGGCCCCAGCCGGCATCAACCATCGCCGGCAGCAGCGCCCGCGACAGGCGCACGCCGGACATCACGTTGGTCTGCCAGTAGCGCTCCCAGGTCGCGTCGTTGGTTTCGAAGAAGTCCTCGGGGCCGAAGATGCCGGCGTTGTTGACCAGGATGTCGACCTTGGGCAAGCCGGCCAGCAGCGTATCGACACCGGCCGCATCGGACAGGTCGGCTGCCACGCCAAGCACATCGGCGCCTGGAACGGCGTCGAGCAGGCGCTGGCGGGCGCGCTCGACGCTGTCGGTGCTGCGGCCATTGAGGATGACCCGCGCTCCGGCGACGGCCAGTCCCTGGGCAATCGCCAGGCCGATGCCTGCGGTGGAGGCGGTGACCAGCGCGGTACGGCCGGTGAGTTCGATCTTCATGGAGGAATCCGGGGCAGGGGATCGCCCAGTATCCGCGCCAGCGCGTGATCGGGATGCAGCACTGGATGCAACATGATGTTGCGTTGGCGGTAGCGCCGGGCCATGCCCGGCGGCAGGCTGTCAGGTGAGCGTGCGTACCGCCTCGTTGGCCGCCGCCCGCACCTTCGGCAGCAGCCGCAGCACCAGCGCCATCTGGGTGCGGATCAGCTGCAGCTTGGGTGGCATGCCCTCGTCGAGCTGTTCCAGTTCGGCAGCCACGGCTCGATCGGCATCGTTGTCGTCCTCCGCTACCGGTTGCCGTGCGGTCAGGGCCGTCGCCAGCTGCTGCAGCGCCTTGCGAACGCGCTCACCGGCAGCCAGCGCCAGCGGATCGCCGGCGTAGCTGTCCACCTGGTCGCGGTGCGCACCCAGGGCCGACAGGTGCCCGAGCAGCGTATTGGACAGCGCCAGGAAGTGGAAGCCGGCATCCAGGTTGCGACGCACATGGCCAGGCTCGCGCAGCATGTTCGACAACGCGGTGGACAGCGCGGCGTCGGCGTTGTGCATGTCGCGGCGGGCAATGCGGTAGGCCAGATCGTCACGCATGCCGCTGCGGTACTGGCCCAGCACCGAATCCAGATAGCGCGCGGCGGTGTCCAGCACCCGCGCCAGCACAAGATGCAGCTGCCGGCCCTGCCAGTCGGGCAGGATCAGGAAGGCGGCCGCGGCGGCGATCGCACAGCCCAGCAGCGTATCGACCATGCGCGGCACGATCAGCACGAAGCCGTCGCCGATCAGGTTGAAGCAGGTCAGTGCCATCACCGTGATCGCCGCCGACGCTACCAGGTAGCGGTCGGTGCGGGTGAAGAAGAACAGCAGCGCCGACAGCAGCGCGATCAGCAGCTGTACGTGCAGCTGTGGGAACAGCTGCAGCAGTGCCCAGGTCAGCACCAGGCCGAACAGCGTGCCGACGATGCGTTGTGCAAGGCGCTGGCGGGTCGCGCCGAAGTTGGGGCGGCACACGAACACGATGGTCAGCAGCACCCACGAGCCGTTCTGTGCATTGAACAAGCGGATCGCCGCGAAGCCGGCGATCAGTGCCAGCGCCATGCGCAGTCCATGGCGGAACAGCACCGAGCCCGGCGTGAGCTGCTGGCGGATACGCACGCCCATCTCGCGCAGGCTATGCGGGTTGCTGTCGCGCAGGCGCGTGTCAACGTTGTCGAGGCTGGCCTCGGAACGCTCCGCATCGAGCAGGCGGCGCTCGATGCTGCGCAGGTTGTGCACCAGCAGGTCCAGTGATCCGAGCAGGCGCTGCCATTGAGGGCGCTGCTGGTCGCGCAGGTAGGCCAGCGCATCGGCCAGGTCGCGCCCGGCCTGCTGGTTGCTTTCGCCATACACGAACGGACGGCGCAGGCGGATCGCCTCGCCCAGCCGCGCGCAGGCCTGGCCCTGCAGGTCGAGCAGGCGCTGGCAGCGGTACAGCACGTCGCTGTGGAAGAACGCATCGACCAGCGCGCCGTACGGATAATGCGAGGAGCTGGCGCGCTCGTGGAAATCCTGCGCCATGTAGTACAGGCGCAGGTACAGGCCGGAATTGACGCCCGGCCGCCCGGAGCGGCCGAAGCGGGCCAGGATCGCGGTCTTGGCTTCGTTGAGCGCACCGACCACGCGCCGGTTCTGTTCGGCCAGGTCCAGCTGGCGACGCTGCAGGTCGGCCTCACGCACCGGTTCGAACAGCGCGGCCTTCAGCTGCAGGTAGCGGCCCAGTTCCACATACAGGCGCGCCACCCGTTCGCGCACCGGTCGGTTGGCGAACAGCGTGGTCCACAGGATCGACAGCAGGCCGTACCAGACCGCACCGGCCAGCAGGTGGCTGACCGCGTCCAGCGCGCTGTGCAGATCGCTGGCACCGTGCTGTTCCAGCCCGATCATGGTGTAGATCGCCAGCGTCACCGTGGCCTGGGCGATGGACGCATAGCGCTCGCCGAGCGCACCGAGCAGGGTCAGGCCGAAGGTGGACAGCGCCAGCGCGCCGATGAAGATCCACGGCCATGGGAACAGCCAGATCACCGAAGCTGCGGCGAGGCAGAAGCACAGCAGCGACAGCGCCACGGCCTTGGTCCGGCCCCACCAGTTGTCGTCGGTCTCGGCGATGGCGCTGGCGATGATGCCCAGGAACACGCCGGGCAGCGCGGTCAGTGCATCCAGCTGCCAGCACACCGCCAGTGCCGCTGTCAGGGCGATGAACACCCGCAGGCCATAACTGGCCTTTTCGTGGGCCCACAGGCGGCTGAGGCTGGATTGGCGGGCGGGCATGCAGGCTCGGTGGAAGGGTCTCCCACCATTATTGCGGGTGCGGGGTGAAGGGGACAGCCCGCGAAGGAATACCCGGTAGTGCCGGCCGCTGGCCGGCTCTCATGCGCCCGGACGGAGGTGCGAGGAGCCGGCCGGCGGCCGGCACTACCGGTTTGTCGGGTATTACATGTCGAACCGCACGCTCACGGCGAACGTGCGCGGCAGGCCGGCGCCGGCGTTGGACCAGTACCTGCGGTTGGCCAGGTTCTCGACGCTGGCACGCAGGGTCACCGGATGGCCGGACGCCAGCAGGCGATAGCCGATGCCTGCATTCACCAGCGTGTAGTCGGGCAGCTTCAGAGTGTTGTCGGCGTCGTACCAGACATCGCCGTAGTAGCGCACGGCGGCATAGGTTTCCAAGCCGTCTACCCACGGCAGCTGGTAGGTGGCGTGCAGTACGCCGCTCCAGCGCGCAGCACCGGCGGTACGGTTGCCTTCCTGTGCGGCGCTGCCCGGGGACAGCTTGTCGTAGGTCGGATCCAGCCAGGTGACGCCGCCGCCGACGGTCAGTGCATCGTTGAGGTGCAGGTCAGCACTGGCTTCAATGCCTTCGTACAGCGTGATGCCGTCCTGCACCAGGCGCTTGCCGGCCGGGGTGAGCTCATCGATGTTGGCACCACGTTCCAGCCGGAACGCGGCCACGTTCGCATTCCAACGCGCCGCTTCGACCTTGGCACCGATCTCGTACTGCTTGCTGATGGTGGGATCGAGCACGTCACCGGCGTTGATGTAGCTGTTGCCTACGCGGCTGCCCGCTTCCAGCGACTCGATGTAGCTGGCGTAAAGGGTGACCGCCTCGCTGGGCTTGAACATCACGGCGTAGGTCGGGGTGACCGGGTAGGTGTGGTATCGCCCCTTGGTTTCGAAGTCGTTGTAGCGCCAGCCCGCCAGCACCGACCAGCCGCTGCCGAGGTTCACCGTATCGCTTGCGAACACCGCCTGCTGCACCGTCTCGTCGCCGCGGGTCATCACCCGAGAACCGACGGCGTCGTGGCGGATGGCATGGCGCTGGTACAGGTTGGCGCGCCCGATCAGGTTCCACTCGTAGGGACGGTCCCAGCCCAGCCCGGTCTGGTGGCTGATACCCGCCACCACCTGATGCTGCAGCGGACCGGTGCGGAAGCTGCCCTGCAACATCGCCTGGGCCAGCTTCCACTCGCTCTTGCCACCCAGCTCGTAGACATTGACGTCGTAGTCGCCGTTGAGATCGTCGATGTAGGCGAAGATCTTGTTGACGTCGTTCCATGAAGTGGTGACGCCATAACTCAGGCTGGCCTTCCAGTCGCTGTTGATCTGCCAGTTCAAGCCGGTCGACAGCAGGCTGGAGCGTGTGTCGTAGTAGGTGCCGGGTACGCTGTTGTCGGTATCTCCGGCGATCGGCCGCGGCAACGAGGTCAGGCCACGGAAGTAGTACTGCGGCGATTCCTCGCGCAGCTCGCGCGACTGGAACACGCCATCGAAGGTCCAGGTGAGCGCATCACTCAGGCGCGCATCCAGCGACAGTGCACCCACCTTGCGATCGACATGGCCGCCGTTGAAGGTCTCGCCCTTTTCCTGGAAGGCGTTGAAGCGGTAGCCGAACATCTGCTCGTTGCCGAAGCGGCCGCCAACGTCGATGCCGCCGCTGACGATGCCCTGTTCGCGCCAGCCCAGTTGGGCGGAGAAGGTGGGCGTGTCCGTCGGCTTCTTGGTGATGTAGTTGACGATGCCGCCGGGGGTGCCGAAGCCATACAGGAATCCACCCGGGCCTTTCAGCAGATCGACCTGTTCCATCACTTCCAGCGGCCATTCGGTGCCCCAGGACGAGACCTGCAGGCCATTGACCCGGTAGCTGTCGTAGTTCAGCTCCAGACCGCGGTTGCGGATGGGCGAGCTCCAGCCACTGGCATAGGCGCTGACCTGGGTGCTGACCGAAGGGTCGAGCAGGAAGGCTTCGCCCAGCGAGACCACCTGGCGCTGCTCGATCTGCTCGCGGCCAACGGCGGTGATCGCGAACGGGGTATCGCGCAGCGCACGGTCGCCCAGTGCGCCGGCTTCGGTATGGGTGCGTTCGGCAGTGACTTTCACCGCATCCAGATCGGTGGCGCTACGGCTGCCGGCCGGCGCTTCGGCATGGGCGGTACAGGCGGCGGAAAGGGCGACGGCCAGCAGGGCCAGGCGGGGGGAACGGGAAGGCAGCATCGATGGTGGTCCTCGACGGACGGCCACAGGCCATCCGCCCACAGGTGGGGGAAGGGGTAGTGGCTGGGATCACGCAGGCTGGCCGGAGATGGCAGCGGGGCGCCACAACGGGCGCAGGACCATGGCTGGATGAGAATTGTTCTCTTTTCGTTACGGCGCGTCAAACCCGGAAGCGTGCGGACCAACGGTCCGCACCCACCATCCACACCCACCATCCACATCCACCATCCACATCCACCATCCACATCCACCATCCACATCCACCATCTGCATCCACCATCTGCATCCACGGTAGTGCCGGCCGCTGGCCGGCAGATTGGCTGTATGGAGAACGCCGGCCAGCGGCCGGCTCTACCAGTAGATCCACGCCATGCGTGGATGGCCCTTCTACGCCTGCTGCGCGCGCTTGAGCAGCTTCGCTTCGCGCTTGCGTGCGCGACGTGCCCGCCAGCGCTCGGCCAGGCACGAGAAGATCACATACAGCGCCGGCGTACTGAGCAGGGTCAGGCTCTGCGAGAACAGCAGGCCGCCGATCATCGCGATACCCAGCGGACGACGCAGCTCGGACCCTTCGCCGAGGCCGATCGCCAGCGGAACCGCGGCCAGGATCGCCACCATCGTGGTCATCATGATCGGCCGGAAGCGCACGATGCTGGCCTCGCGCGCCGCTTCGCGTGGTGCCAGCCCATGCTCGCGCTGCGCCACCAGCGCGAAGTCGATCATCATGATCGCGTTCTTCTTGACGATGCCGATCAGCAGCACCAGCGCGATCATCGAGATCACCGACAGTTCGGTGTTGGTGCCGAACAGCGCCAGCAGCGCGCCCACGCCGGCCGCCGGCAGCGTGGACAGGATGGTGACCGGGTGGATCAGGCTCTCGTACAGCATGCCCAGCACCAGGTACACGGTCAGGATCGCCGCGAATACCAGGATCAGCATGTCGCTGGGGTCGGAGTTGAAGCCGAAGCCGGCGTCATCAGCCAGGCGGATGTCGCCCGGCATGCGCATGCCGGCCACGGTGGCGTCGATGATCGCCTTGGCCTCACCCATGCTCACATCCGGCGCCAGGTTGTAGCTCAGGTCCATCGTCGTGTACTGGTTCTCGTGGGTGATCTGCGACGGCGCCAGCCCCGGCATCTGCTTGGCCATCGCCGTGATCGGCACCATCTCGCCATTGCGCGCCCGCACGTACACCTCGTCCAGTGCCGCCGGCGTAGCGGTCTGCGAGGGCAGGGCGTTGACCACCACGCTGTACTGATTGATGTCCGAGTAGATCGTCGAGATCTGGCGCTGGCCGAACGCGCCGTACAGCGCCCCATCGATGGCGCCGACCGAGACGCCCAGGCGCGCGGCCTTGGCGCGGTCGATCTCGATGTTCTGGCGCAGCCCGGCATTGTCGACGTCGGTGCCGACATCGCGCAGCTTCGGGTTCTTCTTCAGCTCCGCCTGCAGCTTGGGCAGCCATTCCTGCAGCGACGCCAGGTCATTGCCCTGCAGCGAGATACGGTACTGCGCACCTTGGCTGGAGCCGCCGCCATCGTTGCTGGGCAGGTCCTGGATCGCGCGCAGGCGCAGCTGCAGGTCGGGGTAACGGTCGGCCTTGGCGCTCAGGCGTGCCAGTGCATGCGCGGTGGTTTCGCGTCGGCCTTCCTTGCGCGATTTCAGCTCGACGTTGAACTGCGCGCTGGAGCCCTGGCGACCGCTGCCCAGGCGCACGCCCACGGTCTTCACCGCCGGGTCGGCCATCAGCATGTCGGTGATGCGGCGCTGGCGGGCGACCATGTCCTCGAAGGAGACGGTGGCGCTGGAATTGGCGCGGCCCCAGATCAGGCCGGTGTCCTGCGGCGGGAACGCGCCCTTCTTCACCGCGCCGAACAGGAAGATGGTGACGCCGATCAGGATCAGCGGAGTGAGCGACATCAGCAACGCGTGGCGCAGCGAGAAGTCGAGGAACACGGTGTAGATGCGCAGCATGCGCTCGTGGCCGGCATCCAGCCAACGGCCGAAGCGCGATGGCGCCGCCTTGTGGTCGTGGGCACTGAGGAAGCGGCTGCACAGTGCCGGGGTCAGCGTCAGCGAGACGACCATCGACACCACGATGGCCGCGACCAGGGTAACGGTGAACTCACGGAAGAACGCACCCATCATGCCGCTGGCGAACAGCAGCGGGATGAACACCGCCACCAGCGAGGCGGTGATCGAGACGATGGTGAATCCGATCTCGCGTGCACCGGTCAGCGCCGCCTGCATGCGTGGCATGCCCTCGTCGAGGTGGCGCATGATGTTCTCGATCACCACGATCGCGTCGTCTACCACGAAGCCGATCGCGATCACCAGCGCCAGCAGGCTCAGGTTGTTCAGGGTGAAACCCATCACGTACATCACCAGCGCGGCACCGGCCAGCGACAGCGGCACGGTCACGGCGGCGATCAGCGTCGGTGCCAGCCGGCGCAGGAACAGCGCCATGGTCAGCACCACCATCGCCAGGCTGATCAGCAGGGTGATCTGCACTTCGTGCAGCGACGAGCGGATGGTCGGCGTACGATCGAAGTACGGCGTCATCGTGGTGCCGGGCTGCAGGTAGTCGCGCAGGGTCGGGATCTGTGCCTTGACCCGGTCCACGGTCTCCACGATGTTGGCGCCGGCGCGGGTGAACACGTACATCACCACCGCCGGCTTGTGGTCGAACCACGCCGCCTGGTAGGCGTCCTGCTGGCCGTCGTAGACGTTGGCGATGTCCTTCAGGCGGATCACCCGGCCATCGCCCTGGGTCTTCACCACCAGCTCGGCAAAATCGGCAGCGCGTGCGACCGAATCGTTGGCGATGATCGCGGTGGTGGTGTTGCCATCGCTGAGGAAGCCGGTGGGTGAGGTCACGTTGGCCGCACGCACCGCGTTGCGCAGGTCATCGGCGGTCAGGCCGAGTGCGTTCATCAGGCGCAGGTTGACGTCCACACGCACCGCCGGCGTCGAGGCACCGGCGATGTCGACCGAGGCCACGCCGCTGATCTGGCGGATGCGCTGCGCCAGCAGCGAATCGGCGACGTTGTACAGCTCGTCGGCCGACTGCGTCTGCGAAGTCAGCGCGATGGCGATCACTGGGTCGTCATTCGGGTTCGCCTTCTGGTACATCGGCGAGCCCATGCCCGAGGGCAGGTCGGCCTGCGCCGAATTGATCGCGGTCTGTACGTCCAGCGCGGCCGAATCGATGTTGTGGCCGCTCTGGAAGATCATGAACACCAGCGAGCTGCCTTCCGAACTCGACGAGCGCATGCGGTCGATGCCGGGCAGCTGGCCGAGGTGGCGTTCCAGCGGTGCGGTGACCGTCGATGCCATGGTCGCTGCGTCGGCACCGGACTGGCTGGCGTGCACGAAGATCACCGGGATCTCGATGTTCGGCAGCGCCGACACGCCCAGCCGCAGGTAGCAGATCAGGCCGACCATGAACAGGCCGATGGCCAGCAGCGCGGTGCCGATCGGACGGCGGATGAAGGGACCGGACAGGTTCATCGTGCGGCCCGCCACGGCAGCGGGGCGTGGATCATGCCTGCGGCTCCTGCAGAGAACCATCGCGCAGTGCGCGCTGTTCACGGCGGCGTGCCAGCCACTCGGAGAAGCGTTCCATGTACAGGTAGATCACCGGCGTGGTGTACAGGGTCACCAGCTGCGACAGCAGCAGGCCGCCGACGATGGCGATGCCCAGCGGGCGGCGCAGCTCCGAACCGATGCCGGTACCCAGCGCCAGCGGCAGCGCGCCGAGCATGGCCGCGGCGGTGGTCATCATGATCGGGCGGAAACGCAGCAGGCAGGCGCGGCGGATCGCTTCGTGCGCGTTGGCACCGGCGCGGCGTGCCTCGATCGCGAAGTCCACCATCATGATGCCGTTCTTCTTGACGATGCCGATCAGCAGCACGATGCCAACGATGCCATCCACCGACAAGCTCAGCCCGCACAGCATCAGCGCCAGCAGCGCGCCAACACCGGCTGGCGGCAGCGTGGAGATGATCGTGATCGGGTGTATGTAGCTCTCGTACAGCACGCCCAGCACGATGTAGATCACCACCAGCGACGCCAGCAGCAGCCACACCACATCGGTCTGGCTGCCGGTGAATTCGGCAGCCTTGCCGATGAACTCGGCATGCAGGTGGGTGGGCATGTCCAGGCTGTCCTTGGTTTCCTGGATCGCCCGCACCGCTTCGGACAGCGAATAGCCCGGTGCCACATTGAACGAGACCGTCACTGCCGGCAGCTGCTGCTGATGGCTGACCAGCAGCGGCGCGCTGCTGACCTTGCCTTCGGCCAGCGCCGACAGCGGGATGATGTTGCCGGCGCCGACGGTGATGCCGGTGTTCTGCGCACCGATGCCGGTAGCGGTCGACGAGTTCGACGAGGTGACCTGGCCGAAGCTGGTGGCATTGGTGCCGGTGAGCGCACCGGCGCCGTTGGACGCTACGGCCAGCTGCTCCATCAGCGCGGTGCTGGTGCGGAACTCCGGCGCCACTTCCAGCACAACGCGATACTGGTTGAGCTCGGTGAAGATGGTCGAGATCTGGCGCTGGCCGAACGCGTCGTAGAGGGTGTCGTCGATGGTCTGCATCGGCACGCCCAGCACGCTGGCCTTGTCGCGGTCGATGTTCAGCTCAAGCGCACGGCCCTGGTTGGACAGGTTGTTGTCGACGTCGGCCAGTTCCGGGCGTTTGCGCAGCGCTTCGGTCAGGCGCGTGGCCTGGGTGGCCACCGTGGCCGAATCCACGTCCGACAGCGAGTACTGGTACTCGGTGGCGGCCACGCGGGTATCCAGGGTCACGTCCTGCACCGGCTTCAGGTACAGCGCGACACCTGGAATGCCGGCGACGGCCTTCTGCAGGCGCGGCAGGATCTTGTCCAGGCCGTCTCGCTCGCCGCGTTCCTTCAGCACGATCGACAGCTGGCCCTGGTTGAGCGTGGGGTTCATGCTGCCTGCGCCGATGAACGCCGACACGCCGGTCACGTCCGGGTCCTGGCGCAGCGCTTCGGCCACCTGCTTGGTGCGCTGCTCCATCTGCGGGAAGGCGATGTTCTGGTCAGCCTGGACCACGCCGGTGATCAGGCCGGTGTCCTGTTCGGGCAGCAGGCCCTTGGGAATCAGCACGTACAGCAGCACGGTCAGCACCAGTGCGCCGCCGGCCACGGCCAGGGTCAGGCGCTGGTGGTCCAGCACCCAGTCCAGGCTGCGCTCGTACAGGCCCACGGTGCGCGTCCACAGGTTCTGCTTGCCGGCCGCCGCCGCACGCTCATGCGCGTCCTCGCCCTCGGGCAGTGCGTCGGGCTTGAGCAGGTAGGCGCACATCATCGGGGTGAGCGTCAGCGAGATCAGCATCGACAGCACCACCGCGATGCTCAGCACCCACGCGAACTCGTGGAACAGGCGGCCGGTAACGCCGGGCATCAGCAGCAGCGGCAGGAACACCGCCACCAGCGAGACCGTCAGCGACAGCACGGTGAAGCCGATCTGGCGTGCACCGATCTCGGCCGCTTCCTTGCCACTCTTGCCCTGCTCGATGTAACGCACGATGTTCTCGATCATCACGATCGCATCGTCGACCACGAAGCCGGTGGCCACCACCAGCGCCATCAGCGACAGGTTGTCCAGCGACATGCCGGCAAAGGCCATCACCGCGAAGGTGCCGGCCAGCGACAGCGGCACCGCCACCGAGGGAATGATCGTGGCCCACAGCCGGCGCAGGAACACGAAGATCACCGCCACCACCAGGCCGATGGTCAGGATCAGGGTGAACTGCACTTCATGCACCGAGGCGCGGATGGTCTCGGTGCGGTCGTTGAAGATCTCCAGGTGCACGTCGGCCGGCAGCACGCCCTGCAGCTGCGGCAGCAGGGCGCGGATGCGCTCGACGGTCTGCACGATGTTGGCGCCGGGCTGGCGACGCACTTCCAGCAGCACCGCCGGCTTGCCATCGGCCCAGGCGGCCAGCTGATCGTTCTCAACGCCATCGATCACCTGGGCTACATCCGACAGGCGCACCGGACGTCCGTTCTTGTAGCTGATGATGGTGTCGCGGTACTCGGCGGCGCTGGACAGCTGGTCGTTGGTGCCGATGCTGTAGGACTGGGTCTTGCCGTTCAACGAACCCTTCGGTGCGTTGACGTTGGCCTGGGTCAGCGCACTGCGCAGCTGCTCCAGGGTCAGGCCCATGTTCGACAGCTGCGCCGGATTGACCTGGATGCGCACGGCCGGGCGCACGTTGCCGGCGATCGAGACCAGGCCCACGCCCTGCACCTGCGACAGGCGCTGGGCGAGGATCGAGTCGGCGTAGTTGTTGACGTCGCGCAGCGGGCGCGTGTCCGAGGTCAGCTTCAAGGTGACGATGGCAGCGTCAGCCGGATTCACCCGGTTGTAGACCGGCTGGTAGGGCAGCGACGAGGGCAGGGTGGCCTGGCGGATCGCCGCCTGCACGTCCTGCGCGGCGATGTCGATGTCGCGGTCCATCGAGAACTGCAGGATGATCGTCGACAACCCGGCCGACGAGTCGGAGGTCATCAGCTCCAGCCCGGAGATCTGCCCGAACTGGCGCTCCAGCGGCGTGGTGACCAGCGAGGCCATGGTGGTGGCGTTGGCACCGGGGTACTGGGTGGTGACCACCAGGCTGGGCGCATCGATTTCCGGCAGCGCCGACACCGGCAGCTTGCGGTAACCCAGGATGCCCAGCAGCAACAGGCCCGCCATCAGCAGCGAGGTGGCGATGGGACGGCGGATGAAGATCGTCGAAAAGCCCACGGACTGATCCTTGCTGGCACTTCAATGTCGGCGCCGGCAGGCTTGCCGGCGCGAGGGAGGTCGGTAGCCTGCGCTCAGCGCGGGCCGCCGCCACGACGGCCACCGCCGCCAGCGTTCTTCTGCTCGGCCGCCTTCAGCTCGGCTTCGGTCGGCACCGCCGGGGTTTCGCCCGGCTTCAGCGCGGTGACCTTGCTGCCCGGCTTCAAGCGGAACTGGCCTTCACTGACCACCCGCTCGCCGCCCTTCAGGCCTTCGGCGATCTGCACCTGGCTGTCGCCCACTTCCACGCCGCTGCGCACGGTCTGCATCTTCACCGTGTTGTCGCCCTGCACCACATAGACGTACTCGCCGTCCGGGCCACGCAGCACCGCCTGGGTCGGAATGACCACGCCGCCGGCAATCGTGCGCAGCTGCATGCGTACGTTGACGAACTGGCCCGGCCACAGGCCGTTGTCGGTGTTGTCGAAGATCGCGCGCGCCTTGAACGTGCCGCTGTCGGCGCTGATCAGGTTGTCGACCACGTCGAGCTTGCCGTCGCCGGACAGCACATGCGAATCGGCGCGGTCCAGTGCCGCGACAGGTACCGCACCGGCGGCCTGCGCCTGACGCACGTCGCCGAGCTGGCGCTCGGGCAGGTTGAACAGCACGTGGATCGGATGGATCTGGGTCAGCGTGACCAGCGCGGTGCCGGCGTTGACCACGTTGCCGGCGTCGACCGCGCGGATGCCGGCGATGCCGGTGATCGGCGCGGTGACCTTGGTGTACTGCAGCTGCACCTGCGCCGAGCGCATGCTGGCCTCGTTCGCCGCGACTGCGCTTTCGTACTGTGCCACTTGGTTTCGCTGTGTATCCAGATCGGTCTTGGCGACGAACTGGCGATACTCCGGCGCGTTCGAGCGCTGGTAGTTGGAACGCGCGGTGGCCAGCAGCGCCTCGTTCTGGCGCTTGGATGCCACCGCCTGGTCGTAGCTGGCCTGGGCGGTGCGCGGGTCGATCACCGCCAGCACATCGCCCTTCTTCACTTCCTGGCCTTCGCGGAAATTCAGGCTCATCAGCTGGCCGCCAACCTGCGGGCTGACGGTGACGGTGTTCATTGCGGTCACCGTACCCAGCGCGCTGGCATAGACCGGCACGTCCTGGCGTGCCGCATCCACCACGGTCACCGGCACCGGGCCGGCATCCGGGTCTTCACCGCCCTGGCGCGCAGCTGCCGCCGGGCCACCGGCCTTGTCCTTGCCCCCGCCGAGTACGCGCAGGCCGACCACGGCCAGCACCAGTACCGCCACGACCAGCAGCACGATCTTCCAAACACGTGACATTCAAGGACTCCAAGGGGGCTGGACGGGGCGGCGCCCCGGTTGGCAATGCGCAAAGCATACCTGTGCCACATCACGTTTCCTGCATGACGGATGGGACGGGCGCTAAGACCGGATCCGGCCGCGGAGGTTCCCGTGACGGCGGTGTTGCCCTACATTCAGCTGGAACCCCCTGCCGTGGAGATCGTGATGCGCCGTTCGTTGCTGCTGTCCGCCCTGCTGCTGGCCTTGCCGGCCCTCGCCCACGCCCAGGACGCGCAGCGCCCGGAAGTGACCGCCGCCGCCCAGCGGCTGCAGGCCAAGGTGGTGGAGTGGCGGCGCGACTTCCACCAGCACCCGGAGCTGTCCAACCGTGAGGTGCGCACCTCGGCCGAGGTCGCCAAGCGCCTGCGTGCGATGGGCCTGAAGCCGAAGACCGGCATCGCCCACCACGGCGTGGTGGCGATCATTGAAGGTGGCAAGCCCGGGCCGAAGATCGCCCTGCGTGCGGACATGGACGCGCTGCCGGTGACCGAACAGACCGGCCTGCCGTTCGCCTCCAAGGCCACCGACCAGTACCGCGGGCAGACCGTTGGCGTGATGCATGCCTGTGGCCATGATGCGCACACCGCCACCCTGCTCGGCGTGGCCGAAGCGTTGGTGTCGATGAAGAAAGACCTGCCGGGCCAGGTGATGCTGATCTTCCAGCCGGCCGAGGAAGGCGCGCCGCCGCCGGAAGAGGGTGGTGCTGCCCTGATGCTGAAGGAAGGCCTGTTCGCCGACTTCAAGCCGGAAGCCGTGTTCGGCCTGCACGTCTTCTCCAGCGTGCAGGCTGGGCAGATCGCCGTGCGTGGTGGCCCGTTGATGGCGGCTTCGGATCGTTTCGGGATTAAGGTGATCGGTCGGCAGACGCATGGCTCGGCGCCGTGGAATGGTGTTGATCCGATCGTGGCCACCGCCGACCTGGTCGGCACCGCGCAGACCATCGTCAGCCGCCGCGCCAACCTGTCCAAGCAGCCGGCGGTACTGACCTTCGGCGCGATCAACGGCGGCATCCGCTACAACATCATTCCCGATGAAGTGGAGATGGTCGGCACCATCCGCACCTTCGATGAAGGCATGCGCCAGCAGATCTTCGCCGACCTGCGCAACGTGGCCGAGCACACTGCCGCCGCGCACGGTGCCAAGGCGGTGACCGACATCTACGAGTCTGAAGGCAACCCGGCCACGGTGAACGACCCGGCGCTGACCGCGAAGATGCTGCCGAGCCTGCAGGCGGTGGTGGGCAAGGACAACGTGTACGAGCCGCCGCTGCAGATGGGCGCGGAGGATTTCTCGCTGTACGCGAAGGAAGTGCCGGGGATGTTCTTCTTCGTCGGTTCGACCAGCGTGGGCATCGATCCGGCGACGGCACCGGCGAACCATTCACCGAAGTTCCTGTTGGACGAGAAGGCGTTGGATGTCGGGTTGCGGGCGTTGCTGCAGGTGAGCCTGGATTACTTGAACGGTGCCGGCACTCCTGCGGGGTGAGGGTTTCCGGCAGGGCTTGCAGCCCTGCACCCGCCGAAGCAACGGCAACGTCAGCGGCAAAAGCGGTGCTGGATTTCTGCTGGTTGGGCAGGGCGGTGTGGGCCTGCAGGACACGCCGTAAACCCGTCCATGGGGGCTCGATGGCGCCATCCATGGCGCCAACGGTCCTGCAGGCCCACATCGCCCCGCCCCCGACAGGTTCACGCGGCTGTTGGTGCCCGCTGCTGTTGGTGGGTGCCGACCGTTGGTCGGCACGGCGGACGTCATGAATGTCTGAAGCGTCTGCTTTTGATTTTGATTTTTCTGATCTTTCCCGTGGTGGCGCGGGAAATTGTCCGTGGCCGGGAGGGTGGGTTGGCTGGGGGCGTGAGCCGCATGGGCCCGAGGCGTGCCTCGGGCGGGTTGGGCAGGACGCCCAACCCCGGTCTTGCCGTGTGCGCAGGAAAGCGCACACGAGCAAGCGGCGACCGAGCTTACATGGACGTACTTGCAGCGGCCCCCAGCCAACCCACCCTCCCGGCCGATCCCGAGATCGTGCCCTGAACCACCACGGAGGGGCTCCGCCGTTGGCCGAGCAGGCCGAAGGCCCGCCTTCCGCGCGATACAATAAGCAGCATGAATACCCCCCAGGATTCCAGCCTCGGTCGCGAGGTCAGTTACCCGTCGCAGTACGATCCCGGCCTGCTGTTTCCCATCCCGCGCAGCGGTGCCCGCGCCGAGATCGGCCTCGATGACGCCGCGCTGCCGTTCGTCGGCCATGACCGCTGGCATGCCTTCGAGCTGAGCTGGCTCGACCCGCGTGGCAAGCCGCAGGTCGCCGTCGCTACCGTGCAGGTGCCGTGCACCTCGCCGCGGCTGATCGAATCGAAGTCGTTCAAGCTGTACCTCAACTCCCTCAACAGCACCCGCATCGACAGCGCCGAAGCACTGCGCGAACGCCTGGTGACCGATCTGTCGGCGTGTGCCGGTGCGCCGGTCCAGGTCGCGTTCGGTTTGCCGGGCCTGCGCGAGACGCCGCTGGGCGAATCCATCGACGGGCTGGAGGTGGACATCGACTGCTACGGCCCGCCGCAGGCGGACTTCCTTGCGGCTGATACCAGCCAGGTGGTGGAGGAGACGCTGGTCTCGGCACTGCTGAAGTCGAACTGCCCGGTGACCGGCCAGCCGGACTGGGCCACGGTCAGCCTGCGTTACTGCGGGCCGAAGATCGATCGCGCGGGCCTGCTGCGCTATCTGGTCAGCTACCGCGAACACGCCGAGTTCCACGAGCAGTGCGTTGAGCGGATCTTCAGCGAAGTGTCCGCGCGCTGCCAGCCGCAATGGCTGGAGGTGGAGGCCCGCTATACCCGTCGTGGTGGCCTGGACATCAACCCCTGGCGCGCCAGCCCTGGCATCGCCGCCCCGGCTGCGACCTACCGCGAACTGCGCCAGTAACCGCCGCAGGCGGTTACGGGTAGTGCCGGCCGCTGGCCGGCAACCGCGTGGAACCCGCGTGCAGGCCAAGCCGGCCAGCGGCCGGCACTACCGTGGTGCCGCTCTGTCACAGGTAGCGCCGGGCCATGCCCGGCGAGCGCAGCGGCCAGAGCCAAAGCCGCCGGGCATGGCCCGGCGCTACCGCTTGAGACCCGATTGTTCAGCCGTCCCGGGGGCGGCTTCACATCTGCACCATCCCCATTTAACAACCTCCATGGCACCGTGCGAACCACGTAGTCATGCAGACGGGAGTTGTGGATGAGTACCGAGAAGAAAGCCGATTTCTCCGGCGTCAGTGGCAGTGTCGACAGTACCGCCGAGCAGGTGCCGAAGGCGGACTTCTCTGGCGTCAGCGCTTCGGTGGACAGCACCGCAGACGTCGTCAGCGGCGGCACCTACACCGTGCAGAAGGGTGACTCGTTGTCGAAGATCGCCAAGCAGCATCTGGGCGACGCCAATGCCTGGAAGAAGATCTTCGAAGCCAATCGCGATGTGCTTGACGACCCGGACAAGATCTTCCCGGGCCAGACCCTGAAACTGCCGCCGAAGTAAGCCGGCCGAATGCCGTCCGACAATCCCTGGGAGGAACCCCGAATGATCAAGACCACCCCGCTCCAGACCGCCCTGATCGCCGCCCTGCTGGGCAGCGTTGCCTTGGTTGGTTGCAAGAAGAAAGAAGAGTCGACCGACAGCAATGCCGCGCCCGCCGCAACCGCTCCGGCCGAGCCGGCACCGGCGCCGATGACCGGCGCACCGCCGCCGATGGCTGAGGCCGCTGCTGTCAGCGTCTCGGCGGTCACCGTGGGCAAGACCGCTGCCGCCGACAAGTCGGTTGCAACGGCGGCACTGTTCGCTCCGAAGGATGACGTCATCGTCTCGGTCAAGACCGACGGTGCCGCCAACAACGTGAATGTCGGCGCCAAGCTGACCTTCCAGGACGGCCAAGTGGCCGGCGAACAGAACGCGACCCTGAACACCAGCGGTGCGGAAACCACCAACGTCACCTTCAAGAATGCAAAGGGCTGGCCGGCCGGCAAGTACCGCGCCGAAGTCACCGTCGATGGCAAGGCGGCCGGAACGCCGCAGGAGTTCGAGGTCAAGTAAGTCCTGCCGACTCTCTCCCGGCAGGGCTCACGATGGACGCAGCCGCGAGGCTGCGTCTTTTTTTTGCGCGATGGCGGAGTCTCATCCACGCGTGGCGTGGATCTACTGAAACGGCGGGTTCTTTCTCATCCACGCATGACGTGGGTCTGATGGGAACGCATCATCGCCGCACAAGCCCGGCCGAACGAATCACTGCGTTGCAGTACCGGCGCGTATGGCGCGGCTTTGCCCCGCGCGGCTGAAAACGCGACAATGCAGGGGTTTCCCCGCCGCGCGCCCACCCTGACGGCGGCGGGGGAAGTGACACGGTTGCACGTGGCCCGGCGCTGGCGCCGGCCTTCCCCTGAGCATTGCTACAGAGTCCAAGTCCCCCATGTCCAAGATCCTCTACACGCTGACCGACGAAGCACCGTTCCTGGCCACCCAGTCGCTGCTGCCGATCGTCGACGCCTATACCTCCACCGCCGGCATCGCGGTGGAAACCCGTGACATCTCGCTGTCCGGCCGCATCCTGTCGCTGTTCCCGGAACTGCTGAGCGACGCGCAGAAGGTCAGCGACGACCTGGCCGAGCTGGGCCAGCTGGCGACCACCCCGGACGCCAACATCATCAAGCTGCCGAACATCTCCGCCTCGGTGCCGCAGCTGAAGGCGGCCATCAAGGAACTGCAGGACCAGGGCTATCCGCTGCCGGATTACCCGGAAACCCCGGCTGACGACCAGCAGCGCGACTACAAGGCGCGCTATGACAAGGTCAAGGGCAGCGCGGTGAACCCGGTGCTGCGCGAAGGCAACTCCGACCGCCGCGCACCGCTGTCGGTGAAGAACTATGCGCGCAAGCACCCGCACCGCATGGGCGCCTGGGCGTCGGATTCGAAGTCGCACGTCGCGCACATGGCCGCCGGTGATTTCTACGGCAGCGAAAAGTCGGCCACCCTGGCCAACGCCGGTGCGCTGAAGATCACCTTCCACGGCAAGGACGGCAGCACCGTCGTGCTGAAGGAAAAGACCGCGGTGAAGGCGGGCGAGATCGTCGACGCCGCCGTCATGAGCCGCAAGGCACTGGCCGCCTTCATCGGCGAGCAGATCGCCGATGCAAAGGCCCAGGGCGTGCTGTTCTCGCTGCACCTGAAGGCGACCATGATGAAGGTCTCCGACCCGATCATGTTCGGCGTGGCGGTCAACGAGTTCTACAAGGACGTGCTGGCCAAGCACGCCGACGCGCTGAAGCAGGCCGGTTTCGATGCGAACAACGGCATCGGTGACCTGGCCGCACGCCTGCCGTCGCTGCCGGAAGCCACCCGCGCTGCGATCGAAGCCGACCTCGCCGCCGAGTACGCACAGCGTCCGGGCGTGGCCATGGTCAACTCGGACAAGGGCATCACCAACCTGCACGTGCCGAGCGACGTGATCGTCGACGCCTCGATGCCGGCGATGATCCGCGACTCCGGCAAGATGTGGAACGCCGAAGGCAAGCTGCAGGACACCAAGGCGGTCATTCCCGATCGCTGCTACGCCGGCGTGTACCAGGCCGTCATCGACGACTGCAAGGCGCACGGTGCGTTCAATCCGGCCACCATGGGCTCGGTGCCGAACGTCGGCCTGATGGCACAGAAGGCCGAAGAGTACGGCTCGCACGACAAGACCTTCCAGATCGCCGCCGACGGCGTGGTCAAGGTCACCGATGATGCCGGCACCGTGGTGTTCGAGCACGCCGTGGAAGCCGGTGACATCTGGCGCATGTGCCAGACCAAGGACGCGCCGATCCAGGACTGGGTCAAGCTGGCCGTCGAACGCGCCCGCCTGAGCAGCACCCCGGCCGTGTTCTGGCTGGATGCCGCCCGCGCCCACGACGCGCAGGTCATCGCAAAGGTCGAGCAGTACCTGAAGGACCACGACACCAGCGGCCTGGATATCCGCATCCTGCCGCCGGTGGAAGCCACCGCGTTCTCGCTGGACCGTATCCGCAAGGGCGAGGACACCATCTCGGTGACCGGCAACGTGCTGCGTGACTACCTGACCGACCTGTTCCCGATCATGGAACTGGGCACCAGCGCCAAGATGCTGTCGATCGTGCCGCTGATGGCCGGTGGCGGCCTGTTCGAGACCGGCGCCGGTGGTTCGGCCCCGAAGCACGTGCAGCAGTTCGTTGAAGAGGACTACCTGCGCTGGGATTCGCTGGGTGAGTTCCTGGCCCTGGCCGCGTCGCTGGAACACCTGGGCAACCGCTACGACAACGCTGCCGCCCGCGTGCTGGCCAAGGCGCTGGATGAAGCCAACGGCCAGTTCCTGGACAACGACAAGTCGCCGTCGCGCAAGCTGGGTGGCATCGACAACCGCGGCAGCCACTTCTACATCGCGCTGTACTGGGCGCAGGCCCTGGCCGCGCAGGACGAAGACGCCGCACTGAAGGCCCGCTTCGCCCCGCTGGCCAAGGCGCTGACCGACAACGAGCAGAAGATCGTTGACGAGCTGATCGCGGTGCAGGGCAAGGCCGTGGACATCGGCGGCTACTACCGCCCGGACGTGGCCAAGGCCGCGGCCGCAATGCGCCCGAGTGCGACCTTCAACGCCGCACTGGAGCAGCTGCGCGGCTGATCCATCGCCGCTCGGCCGTGACACAGGAACCCGCGCTTCGGCGCGGGTTTTTTTGCGGGCCGCGGTGGGCTCTGGGGTCGGATCCCTCTGCACCGCAGAGGGCTCTGACCCCAGCCGGAAAGCGTGACATCCATCGGCTGTCGGAATGCCGTCAAAGGGGCATGAAACTTGCCCACGATAGCCGTCGCAGAACCGATAAGAGTGAATCTGCAAGCGCCCTCGATCTGAGCAGTCGATCACGACGGCCGCCGTTGGCGATGCCCTAGCCTTGGCGACGCGAGACCACCGGGGAGGTGGTCGCACGGGGAACACCGATGGCACGCGTGCTGGTAGTGGGAACCGACATCCAGGGTGAGCACGCCCTGTTGCAGCGGCTGCGGTTGGCCTCGGCCTTGCCCGATGGCCAGATCCGCCGCAGCCAGGACCTGGACGACTGTGACCTGCTGGTCATCCGCGATACCCCGGCGCTGCGCAATGCGGCCCAGCGCATGCGCCAGCAACGCCCGCGCCTGCAGTGCTGGATCGAGGACCTGGGTGGCCAGCTGCGTGACGGCGATGGCCACCAGGATGTACTTGATGACGGTGCCATCGGCCGCGCATTGCGCGGCATGCAGTTGGCAGTGGAGCCCCTGGCCATGCACGCACCTGCACCGATCCGCCTGGCCGATGGCGCGCATGCCATCACCCGCCTGCTGCGCGAACGCTTGCCGCTGCGGCAGGGACAGGCCTTGCTCGGCGATGCCGGCGAGCCCTTGCTGCTGATGGATCTGGAACACGACCAGGCGGTGCTGCTGCAGGAGCCGGCGGCCGCCCTCGTGGAACGTCTTGCCGATGGCTTCGAACGCCTGCAGCTGGATGCGTTGACGCCGGCGCGCCTGCAGGCGCTGGCCGGCGAGCGGCCGCGCCAACCGCTGCGGCCGCTGTTGTGGCAATGGGCGCAGCGCAGCCGCCATTGGCAGGTGCTGGATGAACGCCTGCGCAGCGCGTCGGTGAAGCTGCTGCGCTGGCCGGATTTCCGCGTGCTGGGGCACGACCACGATGGCTTCCGCCTGTGCTCGTTGCTGCTCAAGCGCGCGTGCACGGTTGAAGAGTGCGCGATGCTGCTCGAGCTGCCGGCTGCGGCGGTGCGCGATTTCATCCATGCCGCCTACCTGTGCGGCTATGCACAGCTGCAGCTGGCGCCGGCCGCACCGGTAATGTCGATGCGCAGCAACGGAACCGATAGCGGCCTGTTGGCCCGCTTGTGGCGGCACCTGCGCGGGGGCGAGCGCAATGCGTGAGCACAAGGTGGTGGTGCTGGGCGGGATGGGCAGCGGCAAGTCGACCCTGGTGCGCAGTATTGCCGCCGGTGCGGTGATCGACACCGACGTTGCCAACAGTGACCGTATGGGTGCGGACAAGGCCTCGACCACCGTAGCGCTGGACTATGCCGATATCGACCTGCCCAACGGCGAGCGCCTGCGACTGTACGGAACGCCTGGGCAGCAACGTTTTGATTTCCTGTGGCCGATCCTGTTGCAGGGCGCGCGTGGTGCGGTGCTGCTGCTGGATGCGCGCCGCGCGGGCGTGGCGGCCGAGCTGGACGCCTACCTGCAGGTGCTGCGGCCCTTCGCAGGTGGGCTGGCGCTGGTGGTGGCAGTGACTCACCTCGACCAGATGCCGGATGCGTTGCTGGACGATTGGAGTGCCCGCGCCAGCCTGGACGACCAACCGCTGCCGCTGCTGGCGGTGGATGCCCGCGACCGCGAACAGGGATTGCTGCTGATGGATGTGCTGATGAGCGAAATGGAAGCGCACGCGCTGGTGGTTGCGCATGGCTGACGGGCAGGCGGCGGTACTGCCTGATGCCGGCCAGCGAGAGCGCCTGCAGCCCTTGCTGCAGGATCTGCTGCAGCGTGTTGAAGGCGTGCGCACGGTCGTGCTGGCCAGCGTCGATGGTTTTGCGCTGGTGAGTGCCGGTGCCGAAGGGCGCGGCGAGCGGCTGGCGGCGATGACCAGCGCGATGCTGGCGCTGGCCGCGGCAGTTGGCCGCGAACTGCTGCTGGGCGATCTGCAGACGCTGATGCTGGAAGCGGCGGGCGGCAAGGTGCTGATGCTGGCGATCCAGGCTGAAGGGCGCGCACCGCTGCTGCTGATGGCGGCCTGCGACCAGCGCAGCGTGATCGGCCAGGTGCTGTGGCAGAGCAGGGAATGTGGCCAGGCGATCCTGGCCGAACTCGGCGGATCGTGAGCCCGGCCGCAGGGGAACGAGGGGCTCGAACCAACATCGACAAGGGGTACGACGTGGCTGGATTGAATGAATCGTTGAACGCACTGATGGGCATCGACGGCGCGCAGGCAGTAGCGTTGGTCGACTACGAGAGCGGCATGCTGCTGGGCGAGGCCGGTGCCGGCATGGACATGGAAGTGGCCGCCGCCGGCAACACCGAAGTGATCCGCGCCAAGATGAAGACCGCCGCGTCGCTGAACCTCAACGACAGCATCGAGGACATCCTGATCTCGCTGGGCAAGGCGTACCACATCATGCGTCCGGTGGCGAAGAAGCAGGGCCTGTTCTTCTACATCGTGCTGGACCGGACCAAATCCAACCTGGCGCTGGCCCGGCGCAAGGTGCAGGACGTGGAGGCCGAACTGGCGATCTGAGCCGGTAGTGCCGGCCGCTGGCCGGCATCTGCATGGATCCACCGGCGGTCCAGGGGCTGCCGGCCAGCGGCCGGCACTACCTCTGCGCTCGACGGCATCACACACGCCGGCGTATGGTGGATACCCGTCTCCCTGCCGAGCCGTGCATGTCCCAGCCTGTCATCGCAACCGTACTGGCGCCGCGCATCGCCGGCGCCATCCGCGATGGTTTCGAGGATTACCACGCCCGCTTCGCGGCGATCACCGTTCGCGCCCGCCTGCGTTTCGAGCAGCGCGACTGGGCTGGTGCCCGCCAGGATGCGGTCGAGCGCATTGCCCTGTACGACCTGTGCATCGCCGAACAGATGGACGCGCTGCGTCGCCTGGCCGGTGAGGTGATCGGCGAGCGCGCGCTGTGGCTGCAGGTGCACGCGGAGTACAGCGCGCTGCTGCAGGGGCTGATCGACGCTGAGCTGTACAAGACCTTCTACAACACGTTGTCGCGGCGGCTGTTCGCCACTCGTGGCGTGGATCCGGCGCTGGAGTTCATTGCTTTTGATGTCGAACCGTCCGATGCCATCACCCATCCGGTCGCCCGGCATACCTATGCCGTCTCGCCGACGCGACCGGTGGAGGCGCTGCAGAGGGTACTGGCCGATTACCGCTTCGATATTCCCTATGCTCACCAGCTGCGCTGTGCGGCAGCGATCGCCGTACGCCTGCAGGATGACCTCACGCATTGGGGCGACACGCCGGTGCGCAGCATCGAGCTATTGGATACCGTGTTCTACCGCGAGCGCCGTGCTTATCTGGTCGGTCGGGTGTTCGGCGAGCATCGCTTCTCGCCGTGCGTGATCGCCCTGGTCAATGACGAGCGTGGCCTGCGTGCCGATGCGGTACTGACCCGGCGCCGCGATGTCGCCCACCTGTTCGGCGTGTCACGCAGTTATTTCCAGGCCGATCTGGCCACGGTCGGCGATGCCGTGGTGTTCCTGCGCAGCCTGCTGCCGGGCAAGCCGATCGACGAGATCTACACGGTGCTGGGCCGGGCCAAGCAGGGCAAGACCGAGCGCTACCGAACCTTCTTCCGCCACTTCAACGAGCATCCGCAGGAACGCCTGGTGCATGCCGAAGGCACGCCGGGCATGGTCATGGCGGTGTTCACCCTGCCCAGCTACCCGCTGGTGTTCAAGCTGATCCGCGATCGCTTCGCCTGGCCCAAGGCGATGTCGCGGCAGCAGGTGGAAGAAAAGTATGCGCTGGTGTTCAACCTGGACCGTGTCGGCCGCCTGCTGGACGCACAACCGTATCGCCACCTGCGTTTCCCACGTGACCGCTTCGCTCCGGCATTGCTGGAGGAACTGCTGCAGCAGTGCGCGCAGAGCGTGCGGCTGGATGGCGACGAGGTCGAGATCAACCTGTGCTACGTGCAGCGCCGCTTCCGCCCGTTGAATCTCTACCTGCGTGAGCAGGGCGGTGAGGCGGTGCGCGCGGCGGTGCTCGACTACGCGCAGGCAATCACCGACATGGCGCGCAACAACATCTTCCCCGGCGACATGCTGCCGAAGAACTTCGGCGTCTCGCGGCATGGCCGTGCGGTGTTCTACGACTACGACGAGCTCTGCCTGGTCAGTGACTGCGTGTTCCGTGCCTGGCCGCAGCCGCGCACGCCGGAGGAGGCCATGGCCGACGAGCCCTGGTTCCATGTGGGGCCGCGCGATGTGTTTCCCGAGCGCTTCGGCCCGTTCATGGGCCTGCCTGCCGGCGAGCTGGCGGCGGTACGCGAGCACTACCGGCATCTGTTCGATCCGGCGTGGTGGCAGGGTCTGCAGGAACGCTTCGCCCGCGCGGATTATCCGGATACGCCACCCTATGCTGGCGCGCACCGGCTGGCGTAGCCGGGCCGAGCTGTCCCGGGTGTGAAGACTGCGCTACGCTCAGCGCTCATCACCAAGGATCCGGCAATGATGCGTCCCCCCCTGTTCCTCGCTCTCGCGTTGGCCGTTGGTGCCGGCGCTCCCCTGCTTGCTGGCGACGCCAGCGCGCAGACCACGCGCGCGGTGCGTGCCACCGCGGAGATGAGCATGGTGCTCTCTGGCCATATCGAGGTCACGCCCGAGGGCGCGGTCAGTTCGCTGGTACTGGACCAGAAGTCGATGCTGTCTCCGAGCATCGCGTCCTTCGTGGAGGGCACCATTGGTGGCTGGCGCTTCGAACCCACCCTGCGCGATGGCAAGGCGGTGGCGGCGCGTGCACCATTGCGGGTGCGCCTGCGGGGCAAGGCCATGGCCGATGGTGGCTACGAAGTCAGCATGACCAGCGTCAATTTCAGCGAGTACGATGAGAAAGCCACCGATTCGGTGACCCAAGGGCGCATGACACCCCCTCGTTATCCGGAAGAGGTCTATCGGAGCGGTGGGCAGGGTGAAGTGCTGCTGGTGGTCAAGATCGCGCGTGACGGCAGGGTGGCCGATGTCGTTGCCGAGCAGGTGAACATGACCGTGGTCGGACGCGAGCGCACCCTCGCCAAGATGCGCGAGATCCTGGCCAAGGCCGCCGTCAGCAGTGCCCGCAAGTGGACGTTCAACCCACCGACCACCGGCGAGGCCAGCACCCGCGACAGCTGGACGGTACGCATACCGGTGAATTTCGGCCTGAACGATGATCCCAATGGAGCGGAGCGCTATGGCCGCTGGCGTGCCTTCATTCCTGGCCCGCGGCAGACCGTGCCGTGGCGCAAGGCGGACCCGATCGAGCAGGCCGGCAGCGACCTGCTGCCCGAGGGCGGCATCTACATGGTGGACGGCGCCAGGCGCGGCCTGCGCCTGCTGACCCCGCTGGAGCAGGGCTGACGATCACTGCGGAGCCGGCCAGCCCGGCTCCGCGTCAATCCGCGTACGGGTACACCACCACTCGGTTGCGACCCTGTTCCTTGGCCAGGTACAGCGCCTTGTCGGCCAGCCGCAGCGCCTGCTCGGCGTCGACATGGAAGCTGGGGAAATGCGCCACGCCCAGCGACACGGTGATGGTGCCAACTGGCTCGAACGGATGGTCGGCAATGTGCTGGCGCAGGCGCTCGCCGGCCTGTCGCGCCGATTCGGTGCCGATGCCCGGCAGCAACAGCAGGAACTCCTCGCCACCGGCGCGGCAGAGGATGTCGCTGTCACGCGAGTAGCGGCGCATCTGGTCGGCGATGTGGACGATGGCGGCGTCACCGACGTCATGGCCATGGGCATCGTTGATCGTCTTGAAGCGATCGATGTCCAGCGCCAGGATCGCGAACGGGATGCCCTGCACCTGCAGCGCATCCAGCGCCTGCTGCAGGCCGCGGCGGTTGAGCAGGCCGGTCAGCGGATCGGTGCGGCTGGCACGGTTGAGCGTGCCGATCCGGTCCTGCAGCGCGTTGAAGCTGTGCAGCACCGCCTGCTTGAGCTGGGCGACCTCGAAGTACCAGGCGCGGATGCCGCTGACGTGGTTGATCGCGTTGCCGGTGTCCTCGCCGCCCTGCACGTTGCGCGCCAGCTGCCATAGCGGCAGCGAGATGCGACGGGCGAACCACCAGGTGACCAGCAGCGACAGCAGGCCCAGCGGAATCGCATTCCAGATCACCGCCGTCATCAACCGCGACAGCGGCTGCAGGGTGGATTCGGTCGGGCGCTGGGCGATGATGCCCCAGCCGGTGGCCGGCACCGGCGCATAACCGGCCAGCATCGACACGCCGCGGTTGTTGCGCACCTGCTGCGCACCGCGTTCGCCGCGCACCACCGCCTTCACCGCCGGGTTGCCGACCACGTAGTCGCCCACCCGATCGCCATCGGCGTGGTACAGCAGGCGGCCGTGGCGGTCGACCACGTACAGATAGGAGCCGTCGCGGTAGTAGTGCTTGCCCAGCAGCGTATGCAGCGCGCTGCGCTGGCGCAGGTACAGGGTGCCGCTGACGTAACCGCGATAGTGGCCCTGGCGGTCGAAGATCGGGTGCGACAGCGAGACCAGCAGCTTGCCGGTGGCCGACTGGTACGGGTCGCTGATCATCGGCTGGCGCGCTGCCAGTGCCGCGTTGTTGCCGACGCTGTGCAGTATCTCGCCCTGCAGCTGCAGGGTCTGCGGCGAGGTGGCGATCACCAGCCCATCGGCGTCCACCACCAGCGATGAGTTGAAGCTGTTGGTCTGCAGCTGCAGGCGGCTGGCTTCATCCTGGGCCTGCGTCGGATCGAGGTCGCCCTGGCCGAGGCGGGTGGCGGCATAGGCCAGCTCCTGCTGCGCGGCCAGCAGGAAGTTCTGGGTGGTCTCGGCCAGCTTGGTGGCGTAGACGCGGTTGGCTTCCAGGGTGTTGCCGACCAGCTGGTCGCGCTGCACCCGGTAGCTGGCCAGCAGGGTATTGGCCAGGGCGATGATGGCGCTGAGCAGGGCCAGGGCGAGGATCAGCTTGCCCAGGTTGAGGCGGGGAGACAGCGTTGGCATGCGTCGACGGATCCGGCAGGAGGCTGGACCCGACCGGTTCTCCGGAAGGGGCGACAGCGGGAATCGGTGGCCAGGCCGGCATGGCCGGGCAGGGGGCTGGCGGATTATCGCCAAAAGTCGGCGGCGGCGAAGTGAAGTGGGTCGCCCTGCAGGCAAAAAAAAACCTGCCGCAGCGAGCGGCAGGTTTCCTTCCAATGCAGGACCGGGCCGGGGCTCAGCGCTTCATCGAACCGAAGAACTCGTCGTTGGACTTGGTGTTCTTCATCTTGTCGAGCAGGAACTCCATCGCGGCCATTTCATCCATCGGATGCAGCAGCTTGCGCAGGATCCAGATCTTCTGCAGCAGTTCCGGTTCGATCAGCAGGTCTTCGCGGCGGGTGCCGGAACGGTTGATGTCGATGGCCGGGAACACGCGCTTTTCAGCGATACGGCGGCTCAGGTGCACTTCGCTGTTGCCGGTGCCCTTGAACTCTTCGTAGATCACCTCGTCCATCTTCGAGCCGGTGTCGACCAGCGCAGTGGCGATGATGGTCAGGCTGCCGCCTTCTTCCACGTTACGCGCGGCACCGAAGAAACGCTTCGGACGGTGCAGGGCGTTGGCGTCCACACCACCGGTCAGCACCTTGCCCGAGCTCGGCACCACGTTGTTGTAGGCACGGGCCAAGCGGGTGATCGAGTCGAGCAGGATCACCACGTCCTTCTTGTGCTCGACCAGGCGCTTGGCGCGCTCGATGACCATTTCGGCGACCTGCACGTGGCGCGCGGCCGGCTCGTCGAAGGTCGAGCTGATGACCTCGCCGCGCACCGTGCGCTGCATTTCGGTCACTTCTTCCGGGCGCTCGTCGATCAGCAGCACGATCAGGTGCACGTCCGGATGGTTGGTGGTGATGGCCGTGGCCACCTGCTGCATCATCATCGTTTTACCCGCCTTCGGCTGGGAAACGATGAGCGAGCGCTGGCCCTTGCCCTGCGGCGCCATCAGGTCGAGGATGCGGCCGGTGATGTCTTCCGACGAACCGTTGCCACGCTCCAGGGTGAAGCGGCGGCGCGGGAACAGCGCGGTCAGGTTCTCGAACAGCACCTTGTTCTTCGATGCTTCCAGCGGCTCACCGTTGATGGTGTCCACGATCGACAGCGCGAAGTAGCGTTCGCCATCCTTGGGGAAGCGGATGCGGCCGGACAGGTGGTCGCCGGTGCGCAGGTTGAAGCGACGGATCTGGCTGGGCGAGATGTACGTGTCGTCCGGGCCGGCCAGGTAGCTGGCTTCGGCCGCGCGCAGGAAGCCGAAGCCGTCCGGCAGGATTTCCAGCACGCCGTCGGCGGCAACGCCGTCACCATGGCGGGTCAGCACCTTCAGCAGGGCGAAGATCACGTCCTGCTTGCGCGCGCGCGCCACGCCTTCGGAGATCTGCAGCTGTTCGGCGATCTCCAGCAGCTTCTGTGCCGGCATGCGCTTGAGGTCGCTCAGCGAGTAGACCGGGAAACCTTCCGGCACGCTGGCATGCGGACGCGGCACGAAGGGCTGCTGCTCGCCGTTGTCGTTGGGCATGCCGTCATCGCGGAAGCGACCACCGCCGCCGCCGCCATTGCGATCACGATCGCGGCGGTTGCGGAAACGGTCGCGGCGATTGCCCTGACCCTGACCCTGCTGGTTCTGGTTGTACGGGTTCTGGTTCTGGCCACCGCCCTGGTGGTTCTGCTGCCGCGGCTGGCCGGATTCGCGGCCCTCACCACCGTCACCGCCGCCACTGCTGGCAGGGGCCTCGGCGGCGGGCGCGCTCGGCGCGGGGGCCGCTGCGGCCGGTGCCGGCGCTTCGGGCGCGGCTGCCAGCGGCAGGGTGGGCTGCGCCGGTGCGGCGCTGGTTTCGGCGGCGGCCGGAGCGGCAGCCTTGGCTACGCGGGGCTTGCGCACGCGCTTTTCGGCGGGCGCTTCGGCGCTGCCGGTTTCGGGAGTGTTATCGGACAAGAGCGTTATTCCTCGCTTGAAGGTGCGAGCGCCCGGCTGGGGCGGCGAACGTTGGGAATGGGTCTGGAAGAAACTGCGTCCAGAGGGTGCGGCACGCGAACGCGGCCGGATATGCCGACACTATCATCGGCCCGCGGCGCCGTGCAAGGGTCACCGGGAACTGCATTCATGCTGGCGCGGTATGCGCCCACCGGCAGCCGCAGGTGGCGGCCGCCGGTGTGGTCACGCAGGATCAGGCCAACGCCTTGTCCAGCAGGCCGGCCAGCTGGGCCTTGCCCACCGCACCGATCTGCTCGCCGACCTTCTCGCCGTCCTTGAACACGACCAGGTACGGGATCGAGCGCACGTGGTACTTGGCGGCCAGCGCACGGTTGTGGTCGACGTTGACCTTGGCGATCTTGGCGCGGCCCTGGTAGGCATCGGCCAGTTCGTCCAGCGCCGGGGCGATCATCTTGCACGGGCCACACCACTCGGCCCAGAAATCGACCAGCACCGGTTCCTTGGAATTCAGCACTGCGCTATCAAAGTCGGCGTCGCCGACATGTACAACCTTGTCGCTCATCTTGGTTTCTCGTCTTGGATTGCACCCGGCCATGCCGGAGGTGGGTGAACTGGGCCATGCCCGGTGGCGCGACCCTCGTCGTTGCCTCGCGGCGCACTGCCGCGGTGCGTTCGGCGGGATGCCTGGACGCTCACGGCCGGCAGTGTACCCCTATCGCAGGGCAGGGACAGGCGCCGGCTGGAACCCAGCGTATCGTGATCGCTTCGAAGCCTGATATGTGTCGGATTTCACTGTCTTCCTGTACATGGGGCTGGCAGCGGGCGACACCAGCGCTCCCTGCAGGGCCGTTCAAGCCTGGTGTTGCTGGGTGAAGGGCCTGCGTCTCTCTGTTTCATGAGACAGGCCGTTCCGGTTTGTCGGCCCGAGTGCGTTAAACTGGGACATTGAGCGGCGCGCGGACCCGGTGGTCCCGGCCCGCCGACCCGCCGCAGGGGCCGCAGTTTGCGACGGTGCCCCCAGACGATGCAGTGCCGCCCGCCCGCTGGCCGGTGGCCATACCAAGACGGACTCATGAGCGACAAACCGCTGACCGATTTGACCTTTTCCTCCTTCGAGCTGCATCCGGCCCTGCAGGCTGGCCTTGAAGGAGCCGGATTCACCCGCTGCACCCCGATCCAGGCGTTGACCCTGCCGGTCGCGCTGCCCGGCGGTGATGTTGCCGGCCAGGCGCAGACCGGTACCGGCAAGACGCTGGCCTTCCTGGTCGCTGTCGTGAACCGCCTGCTGACCCGCCCGGCCCTGGCCGACCGCAAGCCGGAAGACCCGCGTGCGCTGATCCTGGCGCCGACCCGCGAACTGGCCATCCAGATCCACAAGGATGCGGTGAAGTTCGGTTCCGACCTGGGCCTGCGCTTCGCGCTGGTCTACGGCGGCGTCGACTACGACAAGCAGCGCGAGATCCTGCAGCAGGGCGTGGACGTGATCATCGCCACCCCGGGCCGCCTGATCGACTACGTCAAGCAGCACAAGGTGGTCTCGCTGCACGCCTGCGAGATCTGCGTGCTGGACGAAGCCGACCGCATGTTCGACCTGGGCTTCATCAAGGACATCCGCTTCCTGCTGCGCCGCATGCCCGAGCGCACCACCCGCCAGACCCTGCTGTTCAGTGCCACCCTCAGCCACCGCGTGCTGGAGCTGGCCTACGAGCACATGAACGAGCCGCAGAAGCTGGTGGTCGAAGCCGAGACCATCACCGCCGCCCGCGTGCGCCAGCGCATCTACTTCCCGGCCGACGACGAGAAGATCCCGCTGCTGCTGGGCCTGCTGTCGCGCAGCGAAGGCGCCCGCACCATGGTCTTCGTCAACACCAAGGTGTTCGTCGAGCGCGTGGCCCGTTCGCTGGAAAAGGCCGGCTACCGCGTCGGCGTGCTGTCCGGCGACGTGCCGCAGAAGAAGCGCGAGAGCCTGCTCAACCGCTTCCAGAAGGGCCAGCTGGAAATCCTGGTCGCCACCGACGTGGCCGCGCGCGGCCTGCACATCGATGGCATCAAGTACGTCTACAACTACGACCTGCCGTTCGACGCTGAAGATTACGTGCACCGCATCGGCCGTACCGCGCGCCTGGGCGAAGAGGGCGATGCGATCAGCTTCGCCTGCGAGCGCTACGCGATGGGCCTGCCGGACATCGAGGCCTACATCGAGCAGAAGATTCCGTCCGAGCCGGTCACCAAGGAACTGCTGACCCCGCTGCCGCGCCCGGAACGCCCGGCCCCGGCGGCAGGCGAGGACGGCGAGGACAACGAGAGCGTCGGCCAGATCTTCCGTGAAGCGCGCGAAGCCCGCGCCGCCGAAGAAGAGCGTCGTGGCGGCGGCCGTAGTGGCGGCCGCTCTGGCAGTGGCGGTGGCCGCAGTGGTCGTGACGGCGAGCGCAGCGGCGAACGCCGCCCGCGTGGCCCGCGCAAGCCGCGCGTGGAAGGCGAGCAGGCTGCCGCCGCCCCGGTTGCTGGCGCCGAGGCTGCCGCGGCCCAGGCCCCGCGTCCGCCGCGCCCGCCGCGTGCCGAAGGTGCACCGGATATGGCAGTGGATGGCGAGCACAAGCCGCGCAAGCGTCGTCGTCGTCGCCACGGCCGTCCGGTCGAAGGCGCCGAAGGCGTGCAGGCCAATGCCGGTAATGGTGCCGGCCCGGTTACCCCGGTGCAGGTGGTGGCCAAGCCGGTGCGCACCGCCGCCGATACCGGTGATTCGTTCCTGACCCGCATCGGCCGCAAGATCCGCCGGATGCTGTCGGGCAGCTGATCGGCGCTGCCGATCAGCGGGTAGCACCCGACCGTTGGTCGGGTGACCTTGACCGGTGTGCCGACCAACGGTCGGCACCCACCGATGCAGCAGGTAGCGCCGGGCCATGCCCGGCGAGCGCAGCGGCAGATCGAAAAATCCGCCGGGCATGGCCCGGCGCTACCGATCCGTCGCGCGGCTCCTGCATAATCGGGGCATGAGTGTCCTGCGCTTCGACAATGTCAGCAAACAGTACGCCGGTGGCCACGAGGCGCTGACCGATGTCAGCTTCGAGGTCGCGCCGGGCGAGATGCTGTTCGTCACCGGCCATTCCGGTGCGGGCAAGAGCACCCTGCTCAAGTTGATCCACCTGGACGAGCGGCCCAGCCGTGGCGCGGTGGTGTTCGACGAGCGCAACCTGCTGAAGGTGCGCGGCGGCGATGTGCCCCGCCACCGTCGCGCGGTCGGCGCGGTCTACCAGGACCACCGCCTGCTGATGGACCGCTCGATTGCCGAGAACGTGGCACTGCCGCTGATCCTGCGCGGCACCCGCCGTGGCGACATCAACAAGCGGGTGCGCTCGGTACTGGAACGAATGGGCCTGGGACACCGCGAGAAGGCGCTGCCCTCGCAGCTGTCCGCCGGCGAGCAGCAGCGCGTCGGCATCGCCCGCGCCATCGTCGGCGAACCCAAGCTGCTGGTGGCCGACGAGCCGACCGGCAACCTCGACCCGACCCTGGCGGCGGAGATCATGGCGCTGTTCGCCGAGCTGCCCGCGCGCGGCACCAGCGTGCTGGTGGTCAGCCACGACCTGCCGCTGCTGCGCCGCATGCGCAAGCGCGTGCTGATCCTTGACCACGGCCGGCTGGTGGATGACATCTCGCCGCAGGACCTGGCGGAGTAATCGATGGCGAAGAACGAAAACAGCGAAGCCGCCGCCCCGTCGCGCGTGGGTGTCTGGTTCCAGCACCACGTGCACAGCGTGGTGTTCAGCCTCGGCCGCGCCTGCCGCAAGCCGTGGGCGACCCTGCTGACGGTGATGGTCATGGCACTGGCGCTGGCCCTGCCGCTGGGCCTGTCGATCGCGCTGGACAACCTCAAGCAGTTCGCCGGCAGCGTGCAGCAGTCGCGCGACATCAACGTGTTCCTGAAGGGCAATGTCGATAGCCCCGGCGCGCTGCGCCTGGCCGGGCAGCTGCGCGACCGTGACGACGTTGCCGAAGTGGCTGTGCGTACGCCCGAGCAGGGCCTGCAGGAACTGCGCGATGCCGGCCTCGGCGAGGCGATCGATGCGCTCAACGACAACCCGCTGCCGTCGCTGCTGGTGATCACTCCCGGCCAGGGCAAGGACGATGCGCGCCTGGCGCGCGCGCTGGAAAGCCTGCCCGAGGCCGACCTGGTGCAACACGACGCGCTGTGGCGCCAGCGCCTGGATGCCTGGCTCGCCTTTGGCGCGCGGCTGGTGCAGGTGCTGTCGGTACTGCTTGGCGTCGGTGCCGCATTGGTGGTCGGCAACACCGTGCGCCTGGACATCCAGGCCCGCCGTGAAGAGATCGGCGTGCTGCAGCTGCTGGGTGCCAGCGATGGCTTCATCCGCCGTCCGTTCCTGTACCTGGGCGCCTGGTATGGCCTGGGCGCCGGCGCGGTGGCGCTGGCCCTGATCGCCGCCGCCGGTGCTGCGCTGCGCATGCCGCTGGCCGAACTCTCGCGCAGCTACGGCAGCCCGTTCGTGCTGCACGGCCTGGACCTGCTGCATGGCGGCCTGGTCCTGCTCGGCACGCTGCTGCTGGGCTGGCTGGGAGCGTGGCTGGTGACCGGCCATTTCCTGCGCCAGACCCGACCGACCGACACCTGAGGCCGGCATGCAACCGCAAGCGTTGAAGCACCTTGAGGGGCCCGCGACGCGGGTGATGGTGGTCGATGGCTCGAAGCTGGTACGCAAGCTGATCGCCGACGTGCTGAGGCGTGACCTGCCCGGCGTGGAGGTGATCGGCTGCGACAGCATCGAGGAATCGCAGCAGGCGCTGGCGCAGGGTCCGGTGGACCTGGTGACCACCTCGCTGACCCTGCGTGATGGCGACGGCCTGGCATTGGCGCGGATGATCCGCGAAGCGGCTGGCCAGGCCTATGTACCGGTGATCGTGGTCTCCGGCGACGCCCAGCAGCACCTGGAGCAGCGCCGCTTCACCGAGTACGTCACCGACTATTTCGACAAGGCGTTGGGCCATGAGGCACTGGCGACCTTCATCCGCGGCTATGTGCAGCCGCAGACCATTCCCGGCGCCACCATCCTCTATATCGAGGACAGCCGCGTGGTGGCCGAGGCCACCAAGCGCATGCTGGAGCGCCAGCAGTTGAATGTGCTGCACGTGGTCAGCGCCGAAGAGGCGTTCACCCTGCTCACCGCCGAGTCGCTGGGCCGCAGCCGCCACCGCATCGACCTGGTGCTGACCGACGTCACCCTGAAGGGTGAACTGAGCGGCCGCGACGTGGTGCAGCGCGTGCGCGTGGACTTCGGCTACGGCAAGCGCCGCCTGCCGGTGCTGGTGATGACCGGCGATGGCAATCCGCACAACCAGACCGGGCTGCTGCAGTCCGGCGCCAACGACCTGGTGCTCAAGCCGATCGAAGAACGGCTGCTGGTCACCAAGGTGCTGTTCCAGCTGCGGCTGGCCCGATTGAACGATGGACCCCTGATTCGATGATGGATGAAGTAGCCGACACCCCGACGATCCAGCTGGAACCGAGCTGGAAGCAGCATGTCGGCGATTACCTGCTGCAGCCGCAGATGCGCGAGCTGTCCAGCTTCCTGCGCCAGCGCAAGGCCAGTGGCGCGGCGGTGTTCCCGCCCGGCCCGCAGATCTTCGCCGCGTTCGATGCCACGCCGTTCGAACAGGCGAAGGTGGTCATCCTCGGCCAGGACCCGTACCACGGCCGTGGCCAGGCCCATGGGTTGAGCTTCTCGGTGCCGCCGGGCGTGCCGGTGCCGCCGTCGCTGCTGAACATCTACAAGGAGATCGAGAGCGATCTCGGTATCCCGCGCCCGGACCATGGCTGCCTGATTCCGTGGGCGCAGCGTGGCGTACTGCTGCTCAATGCCGTGCTGACGGTGGAAGAGGGCAAGGCCGGCGCCCATCAGGGGCGCGGCTGGGAAGGCTTCACCGACCACGTGGTGGACGTGCTCAACCGTGAGCGCGAAGGGCTGGTGTTCATGCTGTGGGGCGCCTATGCGCAGCAGAAGGGCAAGGTCATCGATACCCGCCGCCATCGCGTGCTGAAGTCGCCGCACCCGTCGCCGCTGTCGGCCCATCGCGGCTTCCTCGGCTGCCGCCATTTCTCGATGGCCAACGAGTACCTGCAGCGCTGCGGGCAGGCCCCGATCGACTGGTCGCTGCCGCCGCGTTCGGCGCTCTGAGCGTAAGCCGGGCCCGCGCCCGGCCTATGCCACAGGGAGGAGCGATGCAGATTCAGTGGGTTTTGTCGCGGCGGTAGTACGCACGCGCACCATCGGCCAGCACGCTGAGGGCCTGTACCGTACCGTCGCCTCCGCGATGGAACAGCAGTTCCGCACCTGCGCTGCCGGCCAGGAAGCGCACCGGCGTCACGGGCTGAAGTGCGATGGCCTTGTCTCGACCTGGCAGGCGCAGTTCCAGCCCACCTTCATTCGCCTGCACGTCCAGCGTCTGGGCCTCGAACCAGTCGGCCAGTCCGCCGCGGACATCCATCGGCAACGCATCGTCGAGGACAAACCGGCCGCTGAAGCGAGGATAGCTGTCCCGCAGAAACGCTGGGTCCAATGTGCGGATGAGTGGTTTGGCGTTGTGGCCGAGCACATCGGACAGGGCGTTGCGGATTTCTGCGCGAAGCGCCGGCCCGTTGTCACCATTGGTCAGGATGACGAAGCCGTCGCCGCTTTCCGGATATCCCTCGATACCGGCGTGGTAGCTGTCGTTGCTGCCGTTATGGAAGAAGCGCCGGGCGGCGCCGTAGCCGGCGAGCTCCGGCCCCAGTCCCCGGCCGGCCGGGGCCACTTCGCTGACCATCTGCAGGGCCAACGACTGCGGCAGCCATCCATCCTTGGTGCGGATGCTGCGCAGCAAGGCCGCGACGAACAGGCCCATGTCATTGGCGCTGGTCCACAGCCCCGACGCCGCCTGTTCTGGAAAGCTCTGCCAGCCGCGTGGCAGGGCCTCCGGCAGGCCCTTGTTGTCGTGCGCATGGGCAACGTTGCCGTAGCCGGCAGGCAAGGGATTCTGATACGTGCTGCGCGACATGCCCAGTGGCGAGAAAACCTCGCGTTGTGCGACCTCAGCGAATGCTCTGCCGGTCAGATCTTCGATCGCCAGCTGCACCACCGTGTAGCCGCCACCGGAATAGTCGACCTGCTGGCCGGGTGCGTGGATCAGGCGTACCGGCTCATTCTTTGCAGGCGCCAGTCCATCCAGTGTCTGCAGCAAGGTCGGAAGGCGTTCGGCGGGCTGGTAGTCCTGGAAGCCATGCACGTTGAAGCCGGCAGTGTGCGAGAGCAGCATGCGCAGGTTGATCGGCGGGTGCTGTCCCTGCGAATCGGCAGGCAGGTGCCAGCGGCGCAGGCGATGGTCGATGTTCTCCTCCAGCGAGACCTTGCCGGCAGCAACCAGCTTCAGGGTGGTTGCCGCAGTGCCCATTTTGCTGACCGAGCCGACCGAGAACACGGTATCGGCATCCACCGCGTCGCGCGTGCCGGCCTGGCGCAGGCCGTATCCGGCGGCGTACACCACCTTGCCATCGCGGATCACCGCAATGGCGGCACCCGGTACCTTGTAGTGGGTCAGGCGTTCTTCGATCGACCACTGCGGCAGCGCGGCGCCCAGCTGCGCGGTGCTGGGGCGCAGGCCATGGGCCATAGCCTGGGCAAAGCGCGCAGCGTCTTCAGCGCTGGCGTCAGTGGCCATCACGTGGAACGGGGTCAGGCAGACCAGCAGTGAACACAGCAACAGGCGGTTCATCATCGACATCCTTGCAGGAGTGGAAGAGGGGCGGGATCGGCGCACGCGTTGCCACGCACGCCTGTCGCGTCCGGTCGTTGCGGGTGGAACGGGTTACCGCCGCAGCGCAGGAGGCGATGCGGCGGAGGCGTCAGCGTCGTTCGCGGCGGGCGCCCTGCGCCAGCAGGTAATCGCGCACGGCCGCGTTGCCAGCCTGGTTCAGCGGTGTCCGCCAGCGCCCCAGCCAGCCGTCGGCTTCCACGCCCAGGTTGATGTCGGCGCCGTGCGCGAGCAGGAACTGCACGGTGACCAGGTGCCCTTCGCGCGAGGCATTTATCAGTGGCGTCTCGTCATAGGTCACGACCCGGTTGACGTCGGCACCAGCCTGCACAAGTTGCTCGACGATGGGTTGCAGGCCCAGCGCGGAAGCGACGATCAACGGATTGCCTTCGCCCAGTGCGGCACGATCAGGGTCGGCGCCCAGTTGCAGCAGCGTGTCGACCATCGCCGGATCGCGTGCACGGATGGCCTGGATCAGCGCCGTGCCATCACCGAGCACGCGTGCATCAAGATCGACGCCGGCCGCCGCCAACAGACGGACCTGCGCGACGTCATGCGTGCTGGCGGCCTGGAACAGCTTGATGACGCGCGTATCGGAGGCGCTCGCAGCCGGTGATGGGGCGAGCCGTGGTGAGATAGCCACGGCGGTGCCGGTGCAGGCCAGCAGAAGCAGCAGGCCCAGCACCAACAGGCTGCGGTGCCGGGGTGTGGGTGGCCCGGCGTCCACCAGCTGATCAATGCGCTGCGCCAGCTGGCTGCGCGCACTGAACATACCCAGTGCAAGCGTCGGCGCCTCCTCGCGCAGGGCCTGCAGCTGTTCGACGCTGGCCAGCAGCGAACCTGCATAGTCCAGCGGTTCGCGTGCCTGCATCGCAGCGCGTGCATCACAGGCCATCTCGCGCAGTACCGCCAGGCGTGCCTGGGCAAGGTGCAGGAGCGGATTCCACCAGAACAGCGCTGTTCCCGCCCGCAGCAGCGTGCTTGTCCACAGGTCGCGCCGTTGCAGGTGTGCAACCTCGTGGCGGACGATGTCGCGCAGCACGTTGTTGTCCAGGCGTGCCAGCAAGGGACGGGGCAGGAGGATCTGCGGGTGCCACAGGCCGACGACCATCGGCCCGTCGACGGCGCAGGTGGCGATCATCACGTGGGCGGGCACGATGTCGGCCAGGACCGCGCGCAGTCCGGCGGTCGCCGGTTGCGCCAGCCGCCGCAGCCGGCGTGCGTGCAGCATCGCGTCCAGCAGGCGCATGCCCAGCCACAGGGTGCCCAGCAGCCACAGCAGTGCAAGCAGTGTCGGCAGGGTTTTCGGCAGTTCGACGTAGTAGATGTCGGGCTGTCGTCCGGCTTCGAAGATGGCTTCTTCCGCCGTTGCCCCTTCGCCGGGCATGGGGTGGAACGCGGCTGCGGGCGGTGCCGGTGCGGGCAGGGTGGTCGACCAGCCCGGCAGGAACGCGCTGAGTGGCAACAGCAGGGCCGCTGCCATCGCTGCGGTCAGCAGCCAGGAGCGTTGTTCGGCACTGAGGGCCTGCCGCCGTGCCAGCCACAGCGCGGGCAGCAGCACAATTGTGGACAACAGCAACTGTCGTACGCCCAATGCCATTGCCAGGTCGATGAGGTTCATTCCTTCCTCCCGGCCCTGGCATCGCTGACGCGCTGCTGCAGTGCCTGCAGTTCATTGCGGTCGATTTCGCGTTCGTCCACCAAGTGTTGTGCCAGCACGTTCGGTGAGCCGTCGAAGAACTGATGCAGAAGATGGTCAAGCGCTTGCCGGCGGGCCTGTTCGCGGCTGAGCGTGGCGTGATAGATGTAGGCGCGACCTTCCTGGCGATGGCTGACAAAGCCTTTCTTCGCCAGCACGTTGAACATGGTCAGCACCGTGGTGTACGCGACCGGCTTTTGTTGGCCGAGCACATCCGCCACATCGCGCACGGACGCTTCGCCCTTGTCCCAGAGGATGTCCAGGATGGCCTGCTCGGCGGGAGTGGGATTCTGCGAGACAGGGCGGGCCATGCGCTTCTACGTATGAATTAGTTGATGCATCGGAGCATGTCGCCGGGTGGCTGTCAACGGGTTTCTTAGTAGTAAAGGGACGACCCTCAGCCCTCGGGCCTGAACACCGGGCAACGTCTCCTGGCCTGAATGGACCTCCAGGACGGCCCGTTCAGCTCCGCTTGACCGGAAATCGCCGGTTTCCGGTGGGTAATTGATTGAATTCCAAGGGATTGTGAATCCCGAAAAGCGTGCTCGCCACTGTCATCAAATCGCGCTACGGTAGGGCTCTGTTTGGGACCAGTGTTGCATCAATAGGATGCTGGAACTTTTTCCTCCTTTAGCAGTCCAAATCCCGGACTGCTAAGATGGGTGCCTATGAGCCAGAACACCTCTACTGCCCTTGTGGCAAACAATCTCCCGATTCCCAGTGCGCTCGGTTCGCTGGACGCCTACATCGGTGCCGTGCACCAGATCCCGGTGTTGTCGGTCGATGACGAACAGGACCTGGCCCGTCGCTTCCGCGACGGCAACGATCTGGACGCCGCCCGCGAGCTGGTGCATTCGCACCTGCGCTTCGTGGTGCACGTGGCCCGCGGCTACAACGGCTACGGCCTTGCCCTGGGCGACCTGATCCAGGAAGGCAACATCGGCCTGATGAAGGCGGTCAAGCGCTTCGACCCGGAAATGGGCGTGCGCCTGGTCTCCTTCGCGGTGCACTGGATCCGTGCCGAGATGCACGAGTTCATCCTGAAGAACTGGCGCATCGTCAAGGTCGCCACGACCAAGGCGCAGCGCAAGCTGTTCTTCAACCTGCGCAAGTCGAAGACGCGCCTGGGCTGGATGAACGCGGCCGAAGTCAGCGCGGTGGCCAAGGATCTGAACGTGTCCGAGCGCGAGGTCATGGAAATGGAGTCGCGCCTGTCCGGTCGCGATATCGGTTTCGATGCGCCGACCGATGAGGACAACGAGCACGCGCCGCCGTCGCCGGCCGCTTATCTCGTGGCCAATGACGAAGACCCGTCGATGGCCTACGAGCGTGCCGACAGCGAAGACAACCAGATGCAGCTGCTGCGCGAAGGCTTGGCCGAGCTGGATGCGCGTTCGCGTGACATCATCCGCCGCCGCTGGCTGGATGCCGACAGCAAGGTGACGCTGCAGGAGCTGGCCGACGAGTACGGCGTGTCGGCCGAGCGTATCCGCCAGGTTGAAGCCAATGCGCTGAAGAAGATGAAGGCGCTGTTCACCGCGTAAGGCGGGTTGGCGTTGAAGCAATGAAAGGGCCCGGCACTGCCGGGCCTTTTCTTTTTTGGGTGTTCAATCCACGCGTGGCGTGGATCTACCCCAGCTATTCAGAACCAGTAGATCCACGCCATGCGTGGCTGCAGTGCAGCCATGGTCTGACGCGATCAGCTATCGAACTGACGAGCTGATTCTGCTGGGATATGCGAAACGGCGCAGAAGGTGTGCACTCATCATGGCTCCGAAGGGAACGCGTGCAAAAGAAACACTACTGGAGGCGATATACGACGCTGCTGTGAGCCTGCACGGTCATGGCGTCATCGATACGCCTCGTTTGAAGATCTACGAGGCGCTTTGTCTTGGGCGTGATCCGAGTGCGACAGTTCGCGGGCAAGGAAATCGCGGCCGTCCACGGCGCGACCTGATTGAACACAACGACAGTGATTCGGGAGGAGGCCCGGCAAGGCCGGGCCTCCATCCACGCCAAGCGTGGATAACCTGATGCCGGCCTCACCCCTCGCGTGCGATCGCGCGCCAACCGATGTCGTTGCGGTGGAATTCGTTGGCCCAGCTGACCTTGGCCACGCCGGCATAGGCGTTGGCCTGCGCATCGCGCACGCTGTTGCCCAGTGCGGCCACGCACAGCACGCGACCGCCCGCACTGACTACGTGGCCCTGCGCGTCCAGCGTGGTACCGGCATGGAACACCTTGGCACTGGCAGGTACGTCGTCCAGGCCGGAGATCACATCACCGGTGATCGGCGACTCCGGGTATGGGCTGGCCGCCAGCACCACGCCGAGCGACGGCCGCGGGTCCCACTGCGCTTCCACCTGGTCCAGCCGGCCATCGATGGCGGCTTCCACCAGCTCCACCAGATCCGACTGCAGGCGCAGCATCACCGGCTGGGTTTCCGGGTCGCCGAAGCGCACGTTGAATTCGATCACCTTCGGCGCGCCGCTGGCATCGATCATCAGGCCGGCGTAGAGGAAACCGGTGAACGGGATACCGTCGGCAATCATGCCCCGCACGGTCGGGTTCACCACCTCGCGCATCACGCGAGCGTGCACTTCCGGCGTGACCACCGGGGCCGGCGAGTACGCGCCCATGCCGCCGGTGTTCGGGCCGGTATCGCCGTCGCCAACGCGCTTGTGGTCCTGCGAGGTGGCCATCGGCAGCGCATGCACGCCGTCTACCATCGAAATGAAGCTGGCTTCCTCGCCGTCGAGGAATTCCTCGATGACCACGCGTGCACCGGCATCGCCGAACGCGTTGCCGGAGAGCATGTCACGCACCGCGTCTTCGGCTTCGGCCAGGGTCATTGCGACGATCACGCCCTTGCCAGCGGCAAGGCCATCGGCCTTGACCACGATCGGTGCGCCCTTCTCGCGGATGTAGGCCAGCGCGGCGTCTACCTCGGTATGCACGGCGTAGAACGCGGTGGGGATGTTGTGGCGGGCCAGGAAGTCCTTGGCGTAGGCCTTGCTGCCTTCCAGCTGCGCGGCGGCAGCCGTCGGCCCGAAGATGCGCAGGCCGGCAGCGCGGAAGCGGTCGACCACGCCGGCCACCAGCGGCACTTCCGGGCCGACCACGGTCAGCGCTACGCCTTCGGCCTGCGCCAACGCCAGCAGGCCGTCGATATCGGTCACCTTCACTGCCGCGTTGCGGCACTTGTCTTCGCTGGCGGTGCCGGCGTTGCCGGGCGCCACGATCACTTCGGTGACACGGGAGGACTGGGCCAGCTTCCATGCCAGGGCGTGTTCGCGGCCGCCAGAGCCGATGACAAGAATCTTCTTCATTTGGGAAGTATCCGAACTGGGAATCAGGAAGGAAAACGGTGGTGGGGGAGGGGTACTGCTCAATCCTCGCGCTTCGGTGCTGCAGCGATGAGTGCTTTTGCTTCTGCTTCGAGCTGGCGGAGATCCTCATCTACTTCCTGCTCGGACACGATTCGGTCACCACTGCGGCGCTGTTCGTCGAACTGGCGGTAGCGCTCGGCAATGACTGTCGCCATCTGTTGGTGCGAGACCTGCCCCGCGCCCTCCAGAATCGCGCGCTCATTGAAGTCCAGGAACCGATCCGTCTGAGCAATCCAGTCCGACATCCGCATCTCGACGCGACGCTCGGCGCGGTCCTCGGCGAAATCCAGGAACATGGTTACCAAGCGGTTGAGTTGTTCCAGCTCTGGTTGCGCCAGATAGTTCTTGGAGACCAAGGCATCGGACTTCCTGATGCGGTCACCACTCCAGTGGGTCAGGCCGAGGGTCGCCGAGTCCGGATCGGCACGTTCGACGATCAACTGCGCGGCGGTGCGACCGGTGACAGCGTAGACAAGCTTGTTCTGGATCGTGGCGAAGAACGCTTTGGCCGTCTGTGCCGTACCGTCATAGTCGCTGCTGGTAGCTTTGAACAGGTCGCGCAGCGTCTGGTAGAAGCGCTTCTCGGAGCTGCGGATATCGCGGATGCGACGCAGCAGTTCCTTGAAGTAGTCAGCGCGCTCGGCATCCTTCAGCCTTTCATCGTTGAGCAGGAAGCCCTTGAGCAGGTACTCGGCCAGTGCTGAGCCTGCCCAGCGTCGGAACTGGCGACCGCGTGGTGACCGCACCCGGAATCCGACTGCCAGGATCAGTTCAAGTCGATAAAGCTGCGTCCTGTATCGCTTGCCATCGGCAGCAGTAGTCAAGTCAAACTTGACAACTGAATCGGCGGCAAGCTCGCCTTCCTCCAGGATTCTCCGCACATGCAGGCTGATGTTCTGTTTGGTCGTATCAAACAGTTCGGCCATCTCGCCCTGGGTCATCCACACCGTCCCCTCCGCAGCGCGCAGGTGGACCTCCGTCCGGCCGTCGTCGGTGCGGTAGAGGATCAGTTCGCCGAGGAAGCTATTCATGCTGGTCGATTACCTCACTCGCAGCCTTCGCGTCGCAGCGATTCGGGGAAGGAATAGGCCCAGGTCTTCGGGTCCAGGGTGAAGCGGTGTTGTTGCCGGACCTGCTTGCCACCGCAGGTGGTGCCGGTTTCGTCGATCAGCAGCGGCCAGACCCGCGCGCTGCGGTCGCTGTCGTCGAAACGCAGGGCGAAATCGATGCTGAAGCGGCGGGTGCGGCAGTCATTGGCGGTGTCCGGGTCGGTACTGGCGTCGACCGTGTCGCACTCGTACTGGGCGTCATTGTCGATATGGCTGCGCACGCTGCCACTGGCCACCAGGCCGTTCGGGCCCGGCAGGATCAGCGACTGCGAGAGCAGCGAGAAGCCCTGCCCGAACCAGCCGTCCTCGACGCGGAAACCATAGAAGTCACTGCCGGCGCGGATGATGCTGGCGGTGCCGGGCTGGCCGCCGCTACCGAAGCGCTCGCCGGTCAGTTCGCTGGTCACCTCGAAGCCATCGCCCTTGGGGCGCAGCACAAAGAACTCGATGGTTCCCGGGTCGATGTGCGCGCCATCGACCAGCGCACCGCACACGGCCAACAACTGCTGCCAGCTGTCCCCGCTCACCACCGGTTGTTCCGCGCAGACCTGCCAGTCCACCGCATGGGTATCGCCATCGTCGGTCCAGCTGCCGCGCCATTCAGCGGAGAGCGTGGCGTTGCTGCCGTAGCGCTGGACCAGGAAAGCCTGCAGTCGTGCGGTGCGGCTGACATGCTGCGCCGGTGAGGCGGGGGCCATCGCAGGCGCATCTGCCTTCGGGCTCGCGCTGGGCTCGACAGCAGGCTTGCAGCCGGCCAGCATGGCCGCGCCCGCGAGGGCGAGGGCGGCCAGCGATTTCATTGAAACTGTGGACATCCGTGTCGCTCCAGGATCAGTGGCGGAAGTGGCGCACGCCGGTGAACACCATGGCCAGGCCATGTTCGTCGGCGGCGGCGATCACTTCGGCATCGCGCATCGAGCCGCCCGGCTGGATGACCGCCTTGATGCCGGCGGCGGCAGCGGCATCGATGCCGTCGCGGAACGGGAAGAACGCGTCGGAGGCCATCACCGAGCCCTCGACCACCAGGTTCGCATCGGCGGCCTTGATGCCAGCGATGCGGGCCGAGTACACGCGGCTCATCTGGCCGGCGCCGACACCAATGGTGCGGTTGTCCTTGGCATAGACGATCGCGTTGGACTTCACGAACTTGGCCACCTTCCATGCAAACAGCAGGTCGGTGAACTGCTTGTCGGTCGGTGCCAGCTTGCTGACTACCTTCAGTTCGTCGCGGGTCATGCCGCGGTTGTCCGAGGACTGCAGCAGCAGGCCGGAACCCACGCGCTTGTTGTCGAAGTTGTTCAGGCCGTCGCCGTGCGGGATGCGCAGCACGCGCACGTTGGCCTTCTTCTGCGCGTATTCCAGCGCGGCCGGCTCGTAGTCCGGAGCGATCAGCACTTCGACGAACTGGCGGTCCAGGATCACCTTGGCGGTGGCTGCATCCAGCGGCTTGTTGAAGGCGATGATGCCACCGAAGGCACTGGTGGGGTCGGTGGCGTAGGCCAGCTCATAGGCATCGCCGTTGCCGGCACCGACGGCCACGCCGCACGGGTTGGCGTGCTTGACGATGACACAGGCCGGCGCGTCGAACTGGCGCACGCATTCCCACGCCGCATCGGCATCGGCCAGGTTGTTGTAGCTCAGCTCCTTGCCCTGCAGCTGCTGGAAGGTGGCCAGCGTGCCCGGCACCGGGTACAGGTCGCGGTAGAACGCGCCGCTCTGGTGCGGGTTTTCGCCGTAGCGCAGGTCCATCACCTTCACGAAGGTGGAATTCATCTGTGCCGGGTACTCGGCACGCACCGGCACCGCCGTGTCAGTAGCGGTGACCGCCGACAGGTAGTTGCTGATCGCGGCGTCGTACTGGGCGACGCGGTTGAACGCGGCCACCGAGAACGCGAAGCGGGTGGCGGCCGTCAGCTGGCCGTTGTTGGCCTCCAGCGAGGCCAGCAGTTCGGCGTACTGCGACGGGTCGGTGGCCACTGCCACGCGGGCGAAGTTCTTGGCCGCCGAACGCAGCATGGCCGGGCCGCCGATGTCGATGTTCTCGACCGCGTCGGCCAGGCTGCAGTCGGCCTTGGCGGTGACCGACTCGAACGGGTACAGGTTCAGCACCAGCAGGTCGATGGCACCGATGCCGTGCTCGGCCATGACCGCATCATCCAGGCCCGAACGGCCCAGCAGGCCGCCATGCACCATCGGGTGCAGGGTCTTGACCCGGCCGTCCATCATTTCCGGGAAGCCGGTGACGTCGGCCACGTCCTTCACGGCCAGGCCGGCATCGCGGATCGCCTTGGCGGTGCCGCCGGTGGACAGCAGCTCCACGCCGCGTGCCGCCAGCGCAGTGGCCAGCTCGACCAGACCGGTCTTGTCGGAAACGGAGAGGAGGGCCCGGCGGACGGGCAACAGATCAGCAGTCATGGGACAGAATCGGCAGCGGAGCGGGGCCGATATTGTAGGCGGTGGGGGCCGGTGGCGGGCGCCGCAGGAGCAGATTCGCCGCGTTCAAGGCCGGCTTGACCGTGATGGGCACGATTCGCGGGCTTGTCAGCCACCGCCGGGCACGGCACGGTGCCGCCTGTCCCCGTGTGCAGGATGCCGTCCCATGACCGTCGCCAAGCGCCTGCAGGCCGCCCTCGATGCCGAAGGGGCGCTGCTGTTCCTGGCCCGCTATGTGCGCCACGCGCGTTGTGGCCAGGTCGCGGGCTGGTGCGGCTCGGCCGATGTACCGACGCTGCAGGCTGAAGCCGCCGAGCGCTGGGGTGAGCAGGCTGAGATCCTGTCCTGGGACGTGCAGCGCCGTGAACGCCGGCGCTGGCGGCGGCTGGAGTTCAAGGTCTACCTGGACGACAACAAGTGCTGGTATGGCGATGCCATCGCGCCCTACCGGCGCGCGCCGAGCGTGGCCGAACTGCTGCAGGCAATGCACGCGCAGTGCTGGCTGGACCCGTTCGAGCTGTATCTGTACGCCGATGGCCTGGATGAGGGCGCCATCGTGCTGCCTGCCGGCGGCATCATCCACTTCCAGCGCTCGCCCGGCGGTGTGTACCGGCTGCTGGCGCTGCAGGCGGGGTTCGCCGATGTTGGGGCGCGGGAGCGGGCCGTGCAGGCGGTGCGCAATGCCATGCAGCGCAGCCATGACGCGGTCTGGTCGCGCTGCCATATTGATCCGCAGCTGCCATGGCAGGACTGGCTGGGCCCGGCGGAACTTGCCGGTACCCGTATTTGATGGGGTAGGCTGTGCCCGCACTGCCAAGGATCAGCGGGTACGGATCATGTCGATCTATGCATTGAAAGGACGTTTCCAGGACCTGTTGCGTCCAGCCGTACGCGGTTTGTACCGCATGGGGATCACCGCCAATACGGTGACCGTGGCCGCCGCCGTGGTCTCGCTGCTGGTGGCTGCCGCCGTGTGGTGCTGCGCGCCGGCCCAGCCCCTGCTGTACCTGCTGCTGCCGCTGTGGATGCTCCTGCGCATGGCACTCAACGCCGTGGATGGCATGCTGGCCCGCGAGTTCGGCCAGCAGTCGCGGCTGGGCGCCTATCTGAACGAGCTGTGTGACGTTATCGCCGACGCGGCGCTGTACCTGAGCCTGCTCAGCGTGCCGGGCGTGCGCCCGGAAGCGCTGTGGCTGCTGGCCTGGACGGCGGCCCTGAGCGAGTACGCCGGCGTGCTGGGGCTGATGGTCGGTGCCAACCGCCGCTATGACGGCCCGATGGGCAAGAGCGACCGCGCGTTCGTCATCGGCGTGCTGGGCCTGCTGCTGGCGTTTGAGTGGGTTGGCGCGACGACGGTCACTGGCGTGGCCGCGGCCATGGCGGTGCTGTGCGTGCTGACGATGATCAATCGCGTCCGTCGCGGACTGCGGGAAGCGGCGGTTTCGCCGAACTAATCAAGCAGATACAAGAAGACAATCAGGAGATTGCATGCGTCAGGCGCAGGAACGGGAATTCCACAGCTTCGACCAGGTACCGCTGTTCTACCGGTACTGGGCGGGCACCACTGCAACGCCGGCCACCAAGGCCATCGTGCTGCTGCACCGCGGCCACGAGCACTCCGGGCGGGTCACCCACCTGGTCGATGAGCTGGATCTGCCCGACACCGCCTTCTTCGCCTGGGATGCACGCGGTAATGGCCGTTCGCCCGGCGCGCGTGGCGATGCACCGGGCTTCCCGGCGCTGGTGCGTGATCTGGACAGCTTCATTGCCCACATCGGCGCTGAGCACGGCATCGCGGTGGAAGACATCGTGGTGATCGCGCAGAGCGTGGGTGCGGTGGTCGCCGCGACCTGGGTGCACGATTACGCACCGCGCCTGCGTGCGCTGGTGATGGCATCGCCGGCGTTCAAGGTGAAGCTGTACGTGCCGTTCGCTCGTGCTGGGCTGACGCTGATGCAGAAGCTGCGCGGCAACTTCTTCGTCAACAGCTACGTCAAGCCGCAGTGGCTCACGCACGATCCGGCACGGGTGGAAAGCTACCGCACCGATCCGCTGATCACCCGGCCGATCTCGGTGCGTGTGCTGCTGGGCCTGTATGAAGCCGCCGACCGCATCGTCGCCGACGCACAAGCGATCAGCGTGCCGGTGCAACTGCTGGTGTCCGGCTCTGACTTCGTGGTCCATCGCGGCCCGCAGGATCGCTTCTACGAGCGCCTGTCCAGCCCGATCAAGGAGCGCGTGCACCTGCCCGGCTTCTTCCACGACACCTTGGGCGAGCGCGACCGTGCACCGGCGCTGGCGCGCATCCGCAGCTTCATCCAGGCGCGCTTCGCCGAGCCGCCGCGCGAACTTTCACGGCGCGACGCGCACCGGCATGGGCCGACCTTCGAGGAATCGGAGATCCTGGCCTGGCCGCCAGAGCGCAACAGCCTGGCCGACCTGCGCTGGCGTGTGGTGCGCGGCGGCCTGCGCTTCGGTGGCACGCTGTCTGAAGGCATCGCGCTGGGCCTGGAGACCGGTTTCGATTCGGGCAGCACGCTCGACTACATCTACCGCGACGAAGCACGCGGCAAGGGCCCGCTGGGGCGCATGATCGACCGCAACTACCTGGATGCGATCGGCTGGCGCGGCATCCGCGTGCGTGGCAAGCACCTGCAGGAGCTGCTGCGCGATGCCGCCCAGCGCCTGCGCGGGCAGGGCGCGCCGGTACGCGTGCTGGACGTGGCCGCTGGTCATGGCCGCTACGTGCTGGAAGCGCTGGGAACGGGCGAGCAGCGTGCGGACCGCATCGTGCTGCGCGATTTCAGCGATCTGAACGTGACCCAGGGCAGGGCGCTGATCGAACGCCTCGGCGCGACCGATATCGCCCGCTTCGAACAGGGCGATGCGTTCGATCCGGCGCAGCTGGCCAAGGTCGATCCAGCACCGACGCTGGCGGTGGTGTCTGGGCTGTATGAACTGTTCCCGGACAACGATGCGGTGCTGCGATCGCTGCAGGGGATTGCCGCGACGGTGCCGGTCGGCGGCTACCTGGCCTACACCGGCCAGCCGTGGCATCCGCAGCTGGAGTTCATCGCGCGCGCGCTGACCAGCCATCGCGATGGCGTGGCATGGGTGATGCGCCGTCGCACCCAGCACGAGATGGATGAGCTGGTGCGCCTGGCCGGCTTCCAGAAGGTTGCACAGCGCATCGACGACTTCGGCATCTTCACCGTGTCGCTGGCGCGCCGGGTCGCGTGATGGCGACGCTGGCAGCGACCCCACTGGCCAGCGAGGCGCGTCCCTGGCGACGCGCCCTGCTGTGGCTGGCCCTGCTGGGGCCGTTCTTCTTCGCCAGCTATGGTTTTGCCAACTGGATGGCCGGGCGCCATGCCGAACTGCCGGTGATGGCGTTCGGCTGGGAAACGCAGATTCCGTTCGTGCCGTGGACGATCGTGCCGTACTGGTCGATCGACCTGTTCTATGCGGTCTCGTTCTTCCTGTGCAGGCGCCGGCTTGAACTGGACCGGCATGTGCTGCGCCTGCTCAGTGCGCAGCTGATCGCCGTGGCCTGCTTCCTGCTGTGGCCGCTGCGCTTCAGCTTCCAGCGGCCCGAGATCGATGGTGTGTTCGGCTGGTTGTTCGATGTGCTGCTGGGCTTTGACAAGCCGTTCAACCAGGCGCCCTCGCTGCACATCGTGCTGCTGATCGTGCTGTGGGTGAAGTTCGCGCAGTACCTGCATGGCGCCTGGCGCGGGGTGCTGCACGTCTGGGCACTGCTGATCGGCATCTCGGTGCTGACCACCTTCCAGCATCACTTCATCGATATTCCCACCGGGCTGCTGGCCGGCTGGCTGTGCGTGTGGCTGTGGCCGGAGCAGGGCACGCCGCCGCTGCGCGCCTGGCAGACCGCTCGCGACCCCCGGCGTTGGCGATTGGCAGCGCTCTACGCGATTGGCGCCGGCCTGCTGCTGGTGCCGGTGGTGATGCTGCGCGGTGCCGCGCTCTGGCTGTTGTGGCCGGTAGTGTCACTGTTGCTGGTCGCGCTGGCCTATGCGGGGCTGGGCACGGCCGTTTTCCAGAAGCGCAGCGATGGCCGGCTGACGATGGCTGCGCGCTGGTTGCTGGCGCCGTATCTTGCCGCCGCCTGGATCAATTCACGGCTGTGGACGCGACGCGCGCCGCAGCCGGTCCAGGTGACCGATGAGGTCTGGCTGGGACGCCTGCCGTGTACCGCGCTGCCGGCGCCGCTGCGGGGCGTGGTCGATACCTGTGCCGAGCTTTCCTGCTGCGCGCCGGGTGCAGCGTATGCCAGCGTGCCGATGCTGGACCTGGTGGTGGCGACCCCCGCGCAGCTGCGCGACGCTGCCGATGCCATCGAGCGCCTGCGCACGCACGGGCCGGTGCTGGTCTGCTGTGCGTTGGGTTATTCGCGCAGTGCGGCCAGCGTGGCGACCTGGTTGCTGCGCAGTGGTCGTGCGTGCAACGTGGTCGATGCCGTGGCGATGGTGCGCGCGGCGCGGCCGTCCATCGTGCTGCACGAGGTTCATCTGCAGGCCATCGCGGCCGCCGCCACGCAGGAGAGAACAGCATGAGTGCCGGACCCGATCTGCCGATGATGCACCTGCTGCTGCGCCAGGGACGCCTGCCTGCGGCATTGTCGCTGGGCCTGCTGCTGGTGGCGCTTCTGCTGTTGGGCATCGAGCCTGGGCTGGCGATGGTCGCTGCCGGCCTGCTGTTGCTGAGTGTGGTTGCCGGCGTACTGCAGGCGTACTACGCGGTGCGTGTGCAGCTCGATGCCAGCCTGTTGCGGCTGTTGCAGCAGGAAGCGCTGCAGGGTGAGCAGGCCGCGCAACGGGTGGATCAGGCGCTGCACACGGCCGGCCTGCGCAGGCTGGACGCGCAGGCGCCGCTACGCGGCTGGGACGCACGCTGGATGGGCATGCGCCGTCTGCTGGTACGCCAGTTCGCGGCAACGCTGCTGCAGTTTGCCGCGCTGCTGCTGGCCGTGCTGTGGCCGCAGACCTGAGGGGAGACGATGATGTTTGCTGAGTTGATCGCCCGGGCCTGCAGTGCGGCCATCCATGTGGTGACCGGTGCACGCGCGCTGTGGGTCGGCTGTGCGCCGTCCAGCGAGCATCGCGTGTACTACGGCAACCATGCCAGCCACGGCGACTTCGTGCTGATCTGGTCGTCGATGCCGCCGGCACTGCGGCGGCAGGTGCGGCCGGTGGCTGCCGCCGAGTACTGGCAGCGCGATGGCCTGCGCAGGTACCTGATCGATGCGGTGTTCAATGGCGTACTGGTGGAACGCGAGGCGGGCAACCGCCATCAGGATCCGCTGCAGGTACTGCGTGATGCGGTGGACGAGGGCTGTTCGTTGATCCTGTTTCCAGAAGGTACGCGCAACATCGGCGACGAGCCGCTGCTGCCGTTCAAGAGCGGCATCTATCACCTGGCACGGCAACGGCCGGAGCTGGAGTTCGTACCGGTGTGGATCGACAACCTGAAGCGGGTGATGCCCAAGGGCCGTTTCCTGCCGCTGCCATTGCTGTGTACGGCCACCTTCGGTACGCCGCTACGGCTGCGGGCCGATGAGGACAAGGCCGCCTTCCTGGCACGCAGCAGGCAGGCGCTGCTGGACCTGGCGCCGAACGGGGGCAAGGCATGAGCTTCCTGATCGATGTGTCTGGTGACCTGGCTACGCAGAGCGTCGGCCAGCAAACCAGTCTGCTGTTCGCTGGCGTCGGTGCGGTGCTGGTGTTGGCCACGCTGGTGGCCGAGACATTGCGGTGGCGCCAGCGCGGCGCGCCCAGCGCGGTGATCGCCAACCTGGTCTCGCGTATCCGCGCGTGGTGGGTGATGGCGATCGTGGTCGGGCTGGCGCTGTTCTTCGGGCGTGCCGGGGTGATCGTGCTGTTCGCGATCATCTCGCTGTTCGCACTGCGCGAGTTCATTACCCTGGCACCCACGCGGTCAGGTGACTATTACGCGTTGCTTGCCGCCTTCTACATCGTGCTGCCGTGGCAGTACTACCTGGTGTGGATCGACTGGTACGGCATGTACACGCTGCTGATCCCGGTCTACGCGTTCCTGTTCCTGCCGATCCTGGCCACCATCGGCGGCGACACCACCCACTACCTGGAACGTACCTCCAAGGTGCAGTGGGGCCTGATGATCTGCGTGTTCTGCATTTCGCACGTGCCGTTGCTGCTGAACCTGCGTGTGCCCGGTTACGACCCGGCGCGCAACGTGCTGCTGTTCGCCTTCCTGGTGATCGTGGTGCAGTCCTCGGACGTGCTGCAGTACATCTGGGGCAAGCTGCTGGGCAGGCGCCTGATTGCACCGAAACTGTCGCCGTCGAAGACGGTGGAGGGCTTCGTGGGCGGCGTGCTGAGTGCCAGCGCGCTGGGCGCGGCGCTGTGGTGGATCACCCCGTTCACGCCGCTGCAGGCGTTCGGCCTGTCGCTGCTGATCAACCTGATGGGATTCTGGGGCGGCCTGGTGATGTCGGCAATCAAGCGCGACCGTGGCATCAAGGACTGGGGCCACATGATCGAGGGCCATGGTGGCATGCTCGACCGGCTGGATTCAGTGTGCTTCGCGGCGCCGGTGTTCTTCCACGTGGTGCGGTACTACTGGAAGGCGGGCGGGGGGGGGTGATGCCGCTGGGCCGTCATCCACGCATGACGTGGATCTACCGGTAGTGCCGGCCGCTGGCCGGCAACTGCAACATCCTGCCATCGTTCATGGGGTTGCCGGCCAGCGGCCGGCACGACCCTCGTGCGCGCTTACGCGCTGATGCCGTATTCCTTCAGCTTCTTGCGCAGGGTGGCGCGGTGGATGCCCAGCATCGCTGCAGCCCGGCTCTGGTTGCCTTCGCAGTGGTTGAGCACTTCCACGAACAGCGGGATCTCCATCTCGCGCAGCACGATCTCGTAGACATCGTCCGCGTCGCAGCCATCAAGGTCACGCAGGTAACGGCGCACGGACTGGGCGACATGTTCACGCAGCGGTGGCCGGGCAGCGCCACGACTGTTGTCAGGACGAGAAAGGACAGCGTTCAAGGGGGTTCCCGATTCGGTTGGCCCGTGCGCGCGGAGCGCGCGGCCGGACGAGGTGGTGGCGGTCAGTCTAGCGCGAGCGTGCCCGACCTGCCACGGCCAGTCGTGTCCATCCTGGTCACAGGAAGTCGAAGGTGAATGCGACGGTGGACGCAGCCGGCTCCTGTACACGGAAGGCAATACGCGCGCTCTGTCCCGGTTCCAGCAGGGCCGCACCGGGGTCTTCACCCAGATACTGCGCCGGCGTGAAAACTGCGCTGCCGATCACCCGGCCATCCGCATCGGACAGCGACAGGCGCAGTGCCGGCCAGGCCTGCGCCCAGCGTGCATCGTTGCGGATGCTGGCCTGCACCTGCAGGACACCCGCCTGGTTGGGCAGCGGCCGGATCTCGCGGCTGGTCATGGTGAACGCGGTCGGTTCATGCCAGGCGGGCAGGGTGCAGCGCAGGACGCCACACAGCGCCCCGAGCCACGCACGATTGCCGGCGTCGGCGGCCAGTCGCGCGCGATCGGCAAGCACGCTTTGCAGGACCAGCAGCAGGGCCAGCCCGGCGACCAGCAGCCAGTGCCAGCGCGTCGTCGGCAGCCTGCGCGCGCGTGCGGCACCGAGGAAGCTGGGCGCGTCGCTGGCAACGGCGGTTGCCTGTACCGCAGCCGGTACGGGCTCGATGCGCACTGCCTCATCGGCAATGACAGTGTCATCGTGGTGGTGCTTCATCGCTGCCGGTTGCGATACAGGGTCGATAGGTTCAGCCGGTGCTGCAGCAATGGGCACCGGCGCGGCTGCGTCCGGCGTGTGCGCTTCGGTCGCAGGCGCGGCATCACCTTCCGACGTGGGGCGCAGGAAGGTGGCCAGCGGACGGCGCGGTGGGTTCGGCTCGGACATGCTCAGGGCGCGGGCTCGGATCCAGCGGTCATTCAACCACGATCAGGCGCGGCGCACGCCGGTGATGCGCATCCAGTCGCCATCCTGGGTCGCCTGCAGGTCGTCGAACCACGGCGCATAGCGCTGCAGCAGTTCGCCTTCCTGGCCGTGCAGGATGCCCGACAGGGCGATGCGACCGCCGGCAGCGACGCGCGCGGCCAGCAGTTCGGCCAGCGCATCCAGCGCCGAGGCAAGAATGTTGGCGACCACGACCGGATAGGTCGCGACGGGTTCGTCCTGTGGCAGGTACACGTGCATGCGTGCCTGTTCGCCATTGCGCTCGGCGTTGTCGGCGGTCGCCACCAGTGCCTGCGGGTCGTTGTCGACGCCGATTGCCTCAGCCGCGCCCAGCTTCAGTGCGGCCAGCGCGAGGATGCCCGAACCACAGCCGAAGTCGAGCACGCGCTGGCCCTGCAGCAGGCCATCCACGGCCAACTGGTCCAGCCAGCGCAGGCACAGCGCGGTGGTCGGGTGGGTGCCCGAACCGAACGCCAGGCCCGGATCCAGTCGCACCACGGCGGCATCGGCGGCCTGCGCGGCCTCCGGAAGTTCATGGTTCCATGGCACGATCCAGGTCCGGCTGCCGAAATCCATCGGCTGGAACTGGTCCAGCCAGGCGCGTTCCCAGTCCTCGTCCTCGACCGCGCGGAAGCTGCCGCCGCTCCAGTCCAGTTCCGGATCGAATGCTTCCAGTGCGGCCAGCAGCAACAGCGCATTGCTGTCGGCGGGGAACAACGCGCTCAGCACCAGGGTGTCCCACAGAGGCGTTTCGCCCACGCCCGGCTCGAGAATGGCCTGCTCGTTGCTGGTATCGGCCTCGGCATCAAGCAGGGTCACGGCCAGTGCGCCGACGTCCTCCAGCGCGTTTTCATAGCGGGGCTGGGTCGCTTCGGTGCAGCGCAGGGTCAGTTCCAGGAACGGCATGGCAGTGGGGGCAATCGCGGGAAAGGGGGCCATGCTAGACCATCGGGGCGTCTCCGTATTGCCTGAGATGCCGACCTGGGATGAACGACGCCGGTTCAGACAGGCCTGCCGGGCCTTGCTAAACTCCGTGCTTTCCTGTGCGCCGTGATGCTCCACCGCCGCCAATGGCCTTTGCTCCGACCCTGAAAACCTGGTTGCTCGTGCTGCCGGCGGTGGCCGTGCTGGGCGTGGCCGGGTATCGGGCCAGCGGCCATGTGGCGCCGTCCACGGTGGAGGCAGACCTGCCGGGCGTCGCGGTCGCCGATGGCAGCGCAGCAGCGTTGCAGGTGATGCCGGAAGCACTGGCGCGCCGGCTGGCGGCCTTCGAGCGCGGCAACGCGCTGCCTTCAGGCCTGCCACTGGATCTCCGTGCCGATATCGAAGATGCCACCGATCTGTATGCCTACGCGCAGCGCCTGCGCGTGCAGGCCGATGAAGGCAACCACGAGGCGCGCTGGATGCTCAGCAGGGTCTATGACTACTGCGCACAGTATGCGGTCGACCCGGGCGGCTACCGCCTGGACAACAACGTGCTGGCCGGATCGGGGCTGACCGCCGCGCCGGCGATGGTGCAGGCACGCGAACGTGTCGCGCAGCGCTGCGGTGGCTTCGTGCCCGGCGACAAGCTGGGGCCGCCGCTGGTGCTGGCCGAGCGCCGCAAGGCGGCTGTGCAGGGCAACCTTGCGGCCGAGGCAGCATTGTTCGCCGAAGGCGAGCCGCTGCAGGACAGCCCCGAGTACCGCCGCGACCTGGTCGAGCGGGTGCGCACTTCGCGCGATCCGGAGGCATTCATGGCCATCGCGCCGGGCATGGGCGTGCGCGCCTCGGGCGATCGCGCGCTGAACGGCCTGGTGGCCGGCGAACAGCTCAGTGAACTGGCATGGCGGCTTGCGGCCTGCGAACTCGGTCTACCGTGTGGAGCAGACAGCGTGCTGGTCAACAGCTTTTGTGCGAACGGAGGGATCTGTTCGCAGGATGGAACGCAGGATTTCCGGGATTTCGTGTATGACGCTGCGGTTTCGCGGCAAGGTGCGGGGAAGATGAGGCAATGGATCAAGCGATTGGTTGGAAAGAGGGACGGGCAATGAATTACCGTCGATTCCTGCATGGGGCCAAATTCTGGTTCTGGGTGGCGCTGTTCGTGGCCTATTCGGCCGGTGCGGTTGGCCTGTTGATGATCGACACCTATGAAGATCGTTACCGGCATCTGTCAAAGGTGGAGCTGACCACGGTGAAGGCGCAGGAAGACGTGCGCCGCGCGGGCGCCAGCCAGGTCGCAGCGGTGTATCGCGCGCAGAGCGGCATGCCGTTCGCCTCGCTGCCGGCCGGCAGCACCTTCCAGGTGGTGTGGCCCGACGGCTCGACCGAGACCATGGTGATCGTCGACCCGACCTCGCCCAATGGTGTCCGCCCGTTGGCGAAATCGCAGATTCCGGCGACGGCGGCCGACGCGCGCTGAACGTAGCGCCGGGCCATGCCCGGCGGCCTCGCGCTTCGTTGCCATTTCGCCGGGCATGGCCCCGGCGCTACCGGAAGAGAAACAGAAAAGGGCGGGGATATCCCCGCCCTTTTCATGTCCAGCACCTGGTGCCGATCAGGTCAACGCGATCGGCTTGTTCTTGCGTTCGGCAAGGCGCTTTTCCAGGTAGTGGATGTTCTGGCCACCGGCCTGGAAGCCCTTGTCGCGCATGATCCGCTGCTGCAGCGCGATGTTGGTCTTGATGCCGTCCACCACCATTTCGCTCAGTGCCACCCGCATGCGGGCGATGGCGGTCTCGCGGTCCGGGCCGTGCACGATCAGCTTGCCGATCATCGAGTCGTAGTTCGACGGCACGCGGTAGCCACTGTAGATGTGGGTGTCCACGCGCACGCCGGGGCCGCCCGGCGGATGGAAGCCGGTGATGGTGCCCGGGCTCGGCACGAAGGTTTCAGCATCTTCGGCGTTGATGCGGCACTCGATGGCATGGCCGGTCAGCACCACGTCGCTCTGCTTGATCGACAGCTTCTGGCCGGCGGCGATCTTCAGCTGCTCAGCCACCAGGTCGATGCCGGTGACCATTTCGGTGACCGGATGCTCCACCTGGATGCGGGTGTTCATTTCGATGAAGTAGAAGCGGCCGTCCTCGTACAGGAACTCGAACGTGCCGGCGCCGCGGTAGCCGATGCGCACGCAGGCCTCGGTACACACCTTGCCGATCTGCTCGCGCTGTTCGGCGCTGATACCCGGCGCCGGTGCTTCTTCCACCACCTTCTGGTGGCGGCGCTGCATCGAGCAGTCGCGCTCACCCAGGTGGATGGCGTTGCCCTGGCCGTCGGCCAGCACCTGGATCTCCACGTGGCGCGGGTTCTCCAGGAACTTCTCCATGTAGACCTCACCATTGCCGAACGCGGCCTTGGCCTCGCTCTTGGTGGTTTCGATGGAGGTCTTCAGCGAGGCTTCGGCGTGCACCACGCGCATGCCGCGGCCACCACCGCCACCGGCCGCCTTGATGATGACCGGGTAGCCGATCTCACGGGCGATCTTGGTGTTGGCGACGATGTCATCGCCCAGTGGGCCGCCCGAGCCGGGCACGCACGGCACGCCGGCAGACTTCATCGCGCGGATGGCTTCGACCTTGTCGCCCATCATGCGGATGGTGTCCGCCTTGGGGCCGATGAAGATGAAGCCGGACTCTTCCACGCGCTCGGCGAAGTCGGCGTTCTCCGACAGGAAGCCGTAGCCCGGGTGGATGGCCTGGGCGTCGGTGACTTCAGCCGCGGCGATCAGCGCCGGGATGTTGAGGTAGCTCTGCGGCGACGGCGCCGGGCCGATGCAGACCGACTCGTCGGCCATGGCCACGTGCTTGAGGTTGCGGTCGACCGTGGAATGCACGGCCACCGTGCGGATGCCCAGGGTATGGCACGCGCGCAGGATGCGCAGCGCGATTTCCCCTCGGTTGGCAATGACGACTTTGTCGAGCATGGCGTGCCCCTCAGCCGATCACGAACAGCGGCTGGTCGAACTCCACCGGCTGGCCGTTCTCGCCGAGGATGGCGACGATGGTGCCGGACTTGTCGGCCTCGATCGGGTTGAACATCTTCATCGCTTCGATGATGGCCAGGGTTTCGCCTTCCTTGACCTGCTGGCCAACGCTGACGAAGGCCGGCTTGTCCGGGGCGGCCGAGGCATAGAAGGTGCCGACCATCGGCGAGCGCAGCACGTGGCCTTCCGGCAGCGCCGGGCCCGGCTTGGCGGTGCCGCCGGTGGAGGCTTCGGTCGGCGACTGCATCGGCATCGCCTGCGGTGCGGGGGCGGCCGGGGCGGCATACACCGGTGCCGGCATCGGTGCGGCATAGCCGGCCACCGGGGCACGCGACAGGCGCACCGACTCTTCGCCTTCCTTGATTTCGATTTCGGCCAGGTTCGACTCTTCCAGCAGGTCGATCAGCTTCTTGATTTTGCGGAGATCCATGGTGGCCTCTTTGCTCTTGATGTCAGTGTGGTGGGAAGCGCGTCGCGCTCGGGTCAAAGCAGTTCGTAGAACTCGCGCAGCTGCCGCGTACGGTCGCGCGCGAGGGTGATCAGGCAGCGCATCTGTGCGCCGTTGCGCGCCGTGCCATCGGAATTGAGTGCGTAGACGGCGTTGCAGTCGTGATCGCGCAGCTGCATCCACGCACGCTGAGCCAGCACCAGCTGCTGTTCGGCCTCGCCGCAGTAGCTGCAGCTGCCACCGTGGTCCGGCGTGCGCAGCTGCTGGCGCGCCTGGGCGTACACGGTATTGAGTTCAGCGTCGGCAGCCGCCGCTACGTCCGAGGCGCACAGGTCGCTCTCCATCGTAGTGGTCGGGTGCGCACAGTCGATGCCTTCGTCCTTGCGGTCGAACGCCGTGGCCGCGCCGCAGATGCCGGCCCACAGCACGACGCTGGCAAGCACGCGCGGCAGCATCATCACGCGCCGGCTGCCTGCACGCGTGCCAGCGCCGCATCCATCGCATAGCGATAGCTGTCGGCACCGAAGCCACAGACCACGCCCACCGCCTTGTCGCTGAAATAGCTGTGCTGGCGGAACGGCTCGCGGGTATGCGGGTTGGACAGGTGGATCTCGATGAACGGCACCGCCACCGCGGCCAGCGCATCGCGCAGGGCCACCGAGGTGTGGGTGAAGGCGGCGGGGTTGATCAGGATGAAGGCGGTTCCGTCATCGCGCGCAGCCTGCACGCGGTCCACCAGGATGTGCTCGGCATTGGACTGCAGGCTCTCCACCGCGTGCCCGGCAGTGGACGCCTGGGCGGCCAGCGCCTGGTCGATGTCGGCCAGCGTGGTGTGGCCGTAGACCTCCGGCTCGCGGGTGCCGAGCAGGTTGAGGTTGGGGCCGTGCAGGACCAGCAGCTTCGCCATGGGATCCGGAAGACGGGAAAGGGCGGCAGTCTGGCGGAACCGGCGGATGCTGTCCAGTTCGGCGAAGTTTGGCGCGTTTCAATCGAACGTTTGAAATCTGCCGAAGGGCTTGTGGCCGTATGGCGGGCGCTGGATCAAGGCGCGCTGAACGCCGTGCAGGCGGGGGATGCGTGCACGTAGGCCGACGATGGCGTCAGGGTGGGCGATGGCTGACGCTGCGATGGGCCGTGATGCCGTAGATCCACGCCATGCGTGGATGTGGGAGTTCCGTGTGCATCAAGCTACGCGCCCATCACTGAGCCATCTGGCACCCCTCACGTCTCCAGCGGCACCGTCGGCACCACGTTCGGAAACACTTCTTCCAGCGGCTCCTGCTCGCCCGGCTTCGGCGCCGGCCAGTTGTAGGCGTTCACCGGCTGTGCGCGGTTCACCCACAACGCGTAATGGAGGTGGTCAGCGCGGCCATCGCCAGTATTGGGATGGATCAGGATCGTCAGGCCCAGGCTGTTGAGCTGCAGCCACGGCACCAGTACCGGCAGCAGGTCGTTGGTGAAGCCGAAGTAGAACGAGGGCGTGACGTGCGGGCCGCGCGGCTCCAGGTTCCAGTTGCCCAGCTCCACCGGGAAGCGCTCGGCGGCCCAGCGTCGCAGCAGTGCGGCTTTCTCGAAACTGTCTTCATCGAAGTAGATATGCGCGTGATAGCTCTTGATGTCGGTGTAGGCACGCGGGGTGGCCGGCAGGGTGGCCTCGCCGGGGCGCACGCTGGCCGGACGCGGCGTCGGCTCGCTGGCCGTGGCCTCGCCCCAGGGGCTGCGGCCCTGGGGCGCGGGCGGAACAAGGGCGCGGAAACCGGGGCGGCCCGGCTCGGTCGTGTTCACAGCGGCCTCGGCGCGCGGCGGCGCGGCGGCAGCGGTAGCGCTGGCCAGGCCACCGGCGGCCAGCCCGGCCGAGGCGATCAGCCGCCGGCGCGTGGGCGAGAGCAGGTCGGCCCACTGGGCGTCGTCGTCGGCATCGAACAAGGCGTCGGTAGCGGAAGTCTGTGGGTCCGGGTGCATGAAGGGCTCCATGGCAGCGTGCGGCGGGGGCAGGCAAGCACGCTCAGGCACCTGCCTCGGCAGCGTCCAATAAGCAGGCAGCATCACCTCATGCCCGTTCACCCGCGATGTCATTGAGCGCGGCCGATCGGCGGGCTAGGGTGCAGGTCTGCCGCCCTGGAGCCCGTCATGACCTCGCCCGATGCCGACACCCGGCGCAAGCGCGCGACCTTCCGCCAACTGCATGCACAGGGTTGTTTCGTGCTGCCCAATCCGTGGGATGTGGGCAGCGCCCGCTACCTGCAGCGGCAGGGCTTCCAGGCGCTGGCCACGACCAGCGCCGGCTGTGCCTGGAGCGAGGGGCGGTCGGACGGCGCGGTTTCGCTGCAGGCCACGCTGGAACATCTGCGGCTGATGGTGGCGGCGACGCCATTGCCGTTGAACGCCGATTTCGGTGATGGCTTTGGCGCCACACCGCGCGCGGTGGAGGAGGCCGTGGCGGCGGCAATCGATACCGGCGTCGCCGCGTTGTCGATCGAGGACGCCAGTGGCGTGGCCGATGCGCCGTTGAGGCCGATCGACGAGGCGGTCCAGCGCCTGCGTGCAGCGCGCGCGGCCATCGACCGTGCCGGCGGCGAGGTGCTGCTGATCGGCCGGGCGGAGAACTTCTTCGTCGGCGTGCCCGATCTGCAGGACACACTGCAGCGGCTGCGCGCCTATGCCGAAGCGGGTGCCGATGTGCTGTATGCACCAGGCATCAGTACGCGCGAACAGATCAGTACGGTGGTCGCCGCTGCGGGCTCGAAGCCGGTGAACCTGCTGGTCGGTGGGCCGACGCCGCTGAGCCTGCAGGACATCGCCGCACTTGGCGTGCGCCGGGTCAGCCTCGGCGGTGCGCTGGCGCGTGCGGCGTGGGGTGGCTTGATGCAGGCCACCCAGCCGATCGTGCAGGACGGCCGCTTCGATGGCCTGCAGCAGGCGGCCTCGGGCGCGGCGTTGAACGCGTTGTTCCGCCGCTGACGGCACCCCGGTGCAGGCCCAGGTGAACTGACTGGCAGTAGATTCACGCCATGCGTGGACGGATGAGGCCGTGACTACAGCGCCTCCATCCCGCCCTTGGGCATGGACACTTCCGGCTCCAGCGCCGGCAGCAGTTGCCGCAGCAGCCCGGGGTTGTCCAGCAGCGCGGTGCCATCGAGATAACGCCAGTCCGCAGTTCCCACGCGGCGTACAGCGACCATGAACGAGGTGCTGCGTATCGGCGACTCGCGCACGCGCAACAGTGACTGGCGTGGCACGAAGCTGACCTCTTCGTCGCCAGCGGCGTAGGTGCGGCCGGGCATGCCGGCTTCGTCGCTGATGACGGTGACCGACTTGCGCAGTTCCTTCACGGTATCGCGGGTCATCCGTGCATAGGCGTCATCGCCGCCGGCCAGCTGCTTCAGGCTGGGGTGGGTGCGCGCGATGATCAGCTCCGCATCGCCGCGACCGAACGCATCCAGCATCGCCTGCACGTCCTGACGCAATGCTTTTGAATCACTGGGGCTGAGTTCGCCTGCGAAGGCCGATGGCAGCACGACCGACAGCAGCAGGGCCAACAAAGGGAGAAGCAGGCGTCGATCCATTCTCGGCTGTCTCTGGGGGAACCGCCGCACTATACGGCGGATGCGGAAACAGCGTCCCACACATGGCGCTGGTATCCTGGCCGCCACTACTTACTATTGGTAGTTAGTGAATTCCGGACATCCCCCATGCACAGCCTCATCGTTACCGCCCATCCTGAATCCGGCTCGTTGACCCATGCCATCGCCAAGCGCATCGGCGAAGCCATCACCGCGACGGATGCCGCCAACACCGTGATCCACGCCGACCTGATGGCCGAAGGTTTCGATCCACGCTTCAACCCACAGGACCAGGCCCTGTTCCGTGGCACCGGCGCAGTTCCGGCCGACGTCGCCGCCGAGCAGGCGCGGCTGGACGCCACCGACACACTGGTACTGGTCTACCCGCTGTACTGGTGGTCGTTCCCCGCCCTGCTGAAGGGTTGGATCGACCGCGTGTTCACCCAGGGCTGGGCCTACCAGGACGGTGCCGACGGCAAGGTACAGAAGAAGCTGCAGCGTTTGCGCGTGCACCTGGTCGGCATCGGCGGCGCGGGTGCGGAGATGATCGAGCGGCGCGGCTACGGCGCGGCGATGAAGGCCCAGATCGACATGGGCATCTTCGACTACTGCGGCGCGCGCGTACTGTCTTCGGAACTGCTGCTGGACGCCGATTCCGGCGCAGCCGAGGGGCATCTGCAGTCGGCAGGCGAGATCGGTCGTAAAATCGGCACTCCGATGCACTGATGCCCTGTTCCGCCGATGCCCGCCAACGCCGCTCCCACGCGCCGCCGATTGACCCGTGAGCAACGCGCCCGCCAGTTGCTGGACGTGGCCTGGGCGCTGGTCGGAGACGAAGGTACCGACGCGCTGACGCTGGGGCGGCTGGCCGAGACCGCAGGCGTGACCAAGCCGGTGGCCTACGATCACTTCGTGACCCGCAATGGTCTGCTGGCCGCGCTCTATGACGACTACGACGGCCGGCAGACGGTGGTGTTCAACGAGCGCATCGGCCGCGCCAGGGCGCAACTCACCGATCGTGCGGCGGCCATCGCCTCGGGCTACATCGACTGCATCCTCAGCCAGGGCAGTGAAGTGCAGGGCATCCTTGCAGCGCTGGTCGGCGCACCGGAACTGCACGAGGTGCGGCGGCGTTACCAGCAGGACTTCATTGACAACTGCGACGCCTGGCTGGGCCCGTTCGCCGCCGATGGCAGCGTACCGGTAGCGGGACGCTGGGCGATTCTCGGTGCGGCTGAAACTCTTTCAGAGGGCGTGGCTGCCGGCGCGCTGGACAAGGCCGGTGCCGAGGCCGAGCTTCAGCGGCTGATCGTGGCGACGGTCAAGCGGCGCTGAGCCGCGCGAGCGGTCAGCCGTCGGCCAGCGCGGCGAATCCTGCCGCCAACTGATCGCGCACCAGTGCGTCGCGTGCGTCGCGGCTTCCAGACCCCAACACCACGGTAATCAGGCGTACCGGCTGGTCCCGCCCCGGCACTGCCCGGCATGCGGTGGCGGCCAGGCAGAAGCCTGCGGCCTGGGTGTAACCGGTCTTCAATCCATCCACGCCGTCTTCGCCAAGCAACGCGTTCTGGTTGTTGCGGTTGAAGCTGCCGTGCGCGAACGCGCGCTGCGCGGTGATCGACAGTATCTGCGGATGATCGTTCAGCAGGCAGGCCGCCAGCACTGCCATGTCGCGCGCGCTGGATGCATGGTGTGGCGTGGTGATGCCGGAGACGCTGGCGAACCAGGTGCTGCGCAGGCCGAGCTGACGCGCATGTCGGTTCATGCGGTCCAGGAATGCAGAGTGTGATCCGTCCAGATGGCGCGCGATCGCCAGCGCCGCATCATTGCCGGAGACGATCATCAACCCTTCCAGCAAGCGCGCGAGGGTGATTGTTTCGCCGGGCGCCAGGCCCATGTGCGTTTCATCATCGGCCACGGCATGCACGTCGTCGGCGGCGATGGTGACTGTCTCGTCCCACGTGCGCCCGTTATCTTCGACGCACGCGTAGGCGGCGTAGGCGGTCATCAACTTGGTCAGCGATGCGGGCTGCCGTGCGGTTTCAGCGTTGTGCTGGTGGATCACCGCAAAGGTACTGGCTTCGATGGTGATGGAGGAGAGCGCGGTCGGCGGTGCTGGCATGTCGGGAAGGTTGTACGGGAACGCCGCAGGAGGATAGCGGATCACGGGTGTGTGGATCGGCTTCCGGCATGAATCTTGCCTGTGCGTTGCCCCGTACGAATGTGCCAGCAAGTACGGTAACGTTGCGCCTCCGCCGGGCCGGAAAGCCCGATTTTTCAGTAGCGAAGGGACATCCATGAAGAAGCGTCTGATCGTCACCGGCCTGGCCTGCCTGATGCTGGTGGCATGCGCCAACCCGAAGAACACGGTGATTCCGCAGGACGTGGACCAGTTGGCCACGATCAAGCCCGAGCTGGAGAAGCTCACCCCTGAAGAACAGCAGTTGGCCGCCGCCTACATCGTGCGTGTGACCCTGACCTCGAAGATGGCCGGTGTGTTCGGCGGCAAGGAAGGCCAGGGTATTCCAGCGGGCATGACGCTGGGCAAGGCCGTGGAAGAGCAGCGCCGCTTCATCGAAGAGCGCAAGGCCGAGGAAGCGCGCCAGGCCGCGTTGAAGGCGGAACTTGAAACGCGTCGCGAAGCCGCGATGAAGCCGCTGCGCGAGGCGGTCACCGTCACCGTGGTGTCCAAGGACATCGAAGTGCAGCGTTCGCACGGCATCACCACTGACGAACTGCTGGTCGTGGATTTCGGGTATCAGAACAACACCGGCAAGGACATCGCCGGCGTGAAGGGCTATGTGTCGGTACGCGACTTGTTCGGCGAGGAAATTTCCGGATTCGCCATCACCAATGACGTGACCATTCCGGCCGGCCAGAGCGTGATCTGGCAGGGCAGCCGTTCGGTGCGCTTCGCGCAGACCAAGAGCAATGACCGCAAGCTGGCCAGCCTGGACGAGAGCAAGTACACGGTGGTATGGACGCCGGAAGCCGTGGTGTTCGTTGATGGCAGCTCGCTGACGTTGCCGCAGGACGCGGCATCCTGAGGCCGTCGGCCGGATCCGACGGCGGGTCCGGCCCCTTGGGCGCTGCCGCAGTGGCACCCGCATACTCCTGCAATATAGCAATGCTATAACGTTACAAAAGCGACGCGATCCGTCGCTGATCCGTCTGCAGGAGACCATGACCCGACCCGTTGCGCGACGTTGGCTGTGCCCGTCGATCCTGGCCGTACTGGCCACCCTGAGCGGCTGCCAGCCGAATCTGCGCGCCGATGCTGTTCCCCCTGCCGAAGCCCGCCCGCACAACGTGATCGTGATGATCAATGACGGTGCCGGCTGGGGCACCTGGGACGCTGCTGCCTACTGGCAATACGGCAGCCGCGAAGGCGCCCCCTATGCGGACTTCCCGCAGCGCCTGGCGGTGGCGACCTTCCCGTTGAACGCCAGCAGCCAGCCGACCCGCGACAATGCGCAGACCCTCGGCTACGACGCGGCCAAAGCGTGGGATGACTCCCCGGTGCCGGCGCAGGATCTGCCGTTCGCCGGCTACCAGTACCTGGCCGCAGTCGCCACCGACAGTGCAGCGGCGGGCACGGCGTTGTCCTCGGGCATCAAGACCTACAACAACGCCATCAACTACAACAATGACGGCAACGCGGTCGAGTTCAACACGCTGCGTGCCAAGCGCCTGGGCATGGCCACCGGCGTGGTCACCTCGGTGCCGTTCGCACATGCCACGCCGGCCGCGTTCGCTGCGCAGAACGAGTCGCGCAACAACTACCACGCCATCGCCCATCAGATGCTGGCGCAGGGCCACATGGACCTGGTGATGGGCACCGGTGGTCCCGGCTACAGCGTTGATGGCCGTGCCTGCGGCGGGGATGCGGGTGCGGCGAAGGCCGAGGGCTGCGCGAATCCGTGGGAATGGGTGTCGCAGCAGGATTGGCAGCAGCTGCAAGCCGGCACCTCCATTGGCGGCAATCCGGCGGGACCGTGGCGCCTGATCCGCAGCAAGGAGGAATTCGCTGCACTGGCGCAGGGACGGCTGCCGGCTGACCGGCCGCTGATCGGCGTGCCGCGCGTGGCCAACACGCTGCAGCAGGCGCGGCAGCTGCAGGTGGTGGGCAAGGATGCGACCACGCCTTCCGGTGTGAGGAAGATCGACAGCGTGCCGGATCTTGCGAGCATGACCCGCGGTGCGTTGCGGTTCCTGCAGCAGCGTTCATCCAAGGGCCTGTTCCTGATGGTTGAAGGTGGCGCTACCGACTGGGCCGCGCACACCAGCGCCTGTGGCACCGAATGGCATTACGGGCAGTGCAGCGACCAGCCGCAGTACGGCCGGCTGATCGAAGAAACCGTAGAGTTCAACGACGCGGTGACGGCAGTGATCGAGTGGATCGAACGCAACGGTGGCTGGGAACACACCCTGCTGATCGTCACCACCGACCACGACAACAGCATGCCGATGGGCCCGGATGCACAGAGCGTGGCCTTCGAACCGGTGCGCAACAACGGCCGCGGGCACATGCCAGGAATGAGCTTCCGGCCCACCGGCAACCACTCCAATGCACTGGTGCCGCTCTGGGCCAAGGGCGCAGGTGCGGAACTGCTGGGCAAGCGCGTGCGTGGTGTCGATGCGGGCTACCGCCAGCATGTGCGCTGGAATGACGGCAGCTACATCGACAACACCGACGTGGCTGCGGCGGTGCAGGAAGCGCTGCAGCGCTAGGGGTGCGCCGGCCGCTGGCTGGCAGCTGCAGGTTTCCCGGTCGACGAGGTTGCCGGCCAGCGGCCGGCACTACCGGGGGCGGTGCTGGGGGACGGGGGTGGGCAGGCCAGCTGCCGCGCCAGCTCGGCGTTGGTCACGTGGCCATGCAGGAACAACAGGCCGCTGAAGATGTTCATGTGCGTACCTCCACTTGAGTGGATTGCACGATACGGGCAGCATGGAGGGGCAAAAAGCGACATTTCCGCAAGCTTGCCTTGAGAGGAATTCAAGCCTGATGTCCCGCCCACCTCTCCACGCCCTGCAGGGCTTCGTGGCCGCCGCCCGGCTGGGCAACCTGTCGCGCGCCGCCGCGTCGATGAACCTGACCGTCAGCGCACTCAGCCACCAGATGCGCCAGCTGGAGGAGCGACTCGGGCAGCCGCTGCTGATCCGCCAGCCACGTGGCGTCACCCTCACCCTGGAAGGGCAGCGCCTGCTCGACCAGGTCGGTCCGCATCTGGATGCGATCAATGACGCCTTCCAGCCCTATGCGGCGCGTGCCGAGCACGTGCTGACGATCAGCGCGGTGCCATCCATGGCCTCGGCGTGGCTGGTGCCGCGGCTGGGACATTTCGTCGCTGCGCACCCGCAGATCGAGATCAACCTGCAGTCGAGTGAACGCCTGATCGATTTCGAGCGGCAGCGGCAGTTCGATGCGGCGTTGCGGCTGGGCAGCGGGCACTGGCCGGGGCTGGTGGTGGAGCCCTTGTTTGACGAGTGGCTGCTGCCGATGGCCAGCCCGGCGCTGATCGAACGCATGGGCGGTATCGACCGTGTGCCGCTGACCCAGTGGCCACTGCTGGGTGATCCCGACGGCGCGTGGGGCGCGTGGTTCGCCTTGAGCGGGCAGAGCCCGCCGCCGCGCTTCGTAGCGGTGCTGGATGATTCGGAAGCGCATCATCGCGCCGCACTGGATGGCGTGGGCGTGGCGCTGGGACGTGTGACCCGGGCGCGCTTGCTGCTCGACTCCGGCCAGCTGGTCGCGCTGTCCAGCCAGCGCCTGAAGACCGCCTGGCCGCACTGGCTGGTGTACCCGCAGCGCTCTGCCAGTCATCGTGGTTTTCTCGCCTTCCGCGACTGGTTGCATGCGCAGGCCGCCGAGCACGTGCGGCACATGGCAGACGCGCATTTGTAGCGTCGAGCCATGTTCGACTGCTTGTGCTCTACAGTCATCGCACCAGCGTGACCGCCTGTCCGGCGCGGGCGAATGCTTCAGCCAGCAACGGGCCTGCCTTGATCGCCTCCACTTCCTCGAACAATGCCTGCAGCGCATCGGGCGGGCGTGACGCAGGTGCCGCGACCGCCTGCCGGATCGCGGTGAAACGGTCGGCCAGCACGCGGTGGCCAGGATGGGCCTGTGCCCATGCCGCCAACGGCTGGCGCACGCCAGCGGCGGCATCCAGACGCCGCTGATCGAACAGGGTGATGGCGGCCGCCGAAGTGTCCGCTCGCTCGATCATGGCGTGGCGCAGCTCGCGGCTGAGGAACAGGTCGTAGGCCGCACCACGACCCACCGCGATGCGCAGGCCGTCGCGGTCCAGGTCGGCCACCTGTTGCGCAGGGCTGTCCTCGCGCACCAGGTAGGTGCCTTCGATCTCCACGTATGGGGCACTGAAGGCGATGCGGTCGGCCCGCGCCGGATCAATGGCCAGGAAGGCCAGGTCCCAGGCATCTTCGGTTGCTGCGGCGACTACCGACGCCGCTGCGTCGTGGCAGGTGAAACGTGCCTGCACGCCGATCCGCTGCGCCAACGCTGTGGCCAGTTCCAGCGAGGGGCCGCGCGGTGAGCGTGCATCGCCCTGCGCCAGCACCGGATTGCCCAGGTTGATCGCCACGCGCAGGAAACCCTGCGGTGCCAGTGTGCTTCGATGATCGGCCAGGGACATGCAGGGCTCCGCGGAACAGGGGGGCGTCCAGCATGCCAGTGCTGCTGCGCAGGCGATGTCAGCGTCCGGTTATCCTGCGCGGATGAACCCGATCCTGCATGTCGAGATCCCGTCCAGTGACCTGGCCCGTGCCATCACCTTCTACCAGCAGTGGTTGCAGGTGCAGGTGGACGAACCGATCCTGCTGCACGATTGCCGGATGGCCTACCTGCCATTCGCCGATGAAGCGGCAGGGGCCAGCATGGCGCTGGTGCAGGGGGCGGACTACCGGCCGTCAGAACAGGGCGCGCGCATCTACATCGGGGTCGATGACCTTGATGCCAGCCTCGAGCGAGCATTGCAGGCTGGAGCCGAACTACGTTTCGGCCCCGCCGATGCCGGCGACTGGCGCGTGGCCGAGATCCGCGACAGCGAAGGCAACCGCATTGCGTTGCAGGCGCACAGGATTCTGTAGAGCCGAGTCTATGCTCGGCTGCTGTTGGCAATCGCGAAAAGGCCTCAGCCGAGCGTAGGCTCGGCTCTTGTGTCTTGGATCGTGCCCTGATCAGGCACAATCCCCCGGTGACCCGGGAGGCTCCGATGACGCTGCCTCGGCTCTTAAGCCTT